>CAJBES010000311.1 GCA_903952145.1 uncultured Opitutaceae bacterium
CGATAATCGTCAGCGAGGTCCCCTTGAGGGCTTCGACCACGTCCAGATACAGCGGCTCGCCGCCGGCGCCCGGTTCCTTGGTGCGGTCGAGAACGGCGATCTTTTTCACCGTCTTCGGCAACGCGGCCCGGAAGGCGGCGGTGGCGAACGGACGATAGAGGCGGACGATGACGACGCCAAGCTTGGCGCCCTTGGCGTTGAGGGTCTTGACCGTCTCGGCAACCGTCTCGGCACCGGAGCCCATGCAGACGATCACCTTGTCGGCATCGGCGGCGCCAACATAGTCGAACAGCTTGAACTTGCGGCCGGTCTTGGCGCCAACCTTGTCAAAGCAATCCTGGACGATCCCGGGGATGGCGTCGTAGTACTTGTTGACGGTTTCGCGGCCCTGGAAATAGACGTCCGGGTTCTGGGCGCCCGTGCGGCACATCGCCGCTTCGGGACGGAGCGCGCGCTTGCGGAACCGCTCGATGTCCTTCATGTCGACGAGGGATTTCACGGTTTCCTCGGAAATCTCTTCGACCTTCTGGACTTCGTGCGAGGTGCGGAACCCATCGAAGAAGTGGAGGAAGGGAACGTCGCACTTGAGAGTGGCCAGGTGGGCGACCAGGGCGGTGTCCATGCATTCCTGGACCGAGGTCGAGGCAATCAGGGCAAACCCGGTCTGGCGAGCGGCCATCACGTCGCCGTGGTCGCCAAAGATCGACAGCGACTGGGCGGCCAGCGAACGGGCCGAAACGTGGAAGACGGTCGGCAGCATTTCGCCCGCGATCTTGTACATGTTCGGGATCATCAGCAGCAAGCCCTGCGACGCCGTGAAGGTCGTCGTCAGCGCGCCAGCCACCAGCGAACCGTGGACCGCGCCGGCGGCGCCGCCTTCGTGCTGAAGCTCAACCACTTCAAGCTTCTCGCCGAAGAGGTTCTTGCGGTTCATCGCAGCCCATTCGTCCGCAAGTTCGCCCATGACGGACGACGGGGTGATCGGGTAGATCGCGGCGACTTCGCTCAGCATGTAGGCAATGCGTGCGGTGGCTTCGTTGCCGTCAATGGTGACCATTTTGCCAGCCATTATTTACCTCCTGATGATTAGCGGTTTGTGGAAACGGAATCCCAGCCGCGAAAAATCACGGACGGGTGGAACATCCCATCGCAGGATGATCACTTCCGAGATAAAAAAGACCTATTAACTTAGCGTGATGTCCGGCGATTTCAATAAAGAAAAAATTCCTTATATTTGCCGGCAAAGATGCTGTCGCCACCCCGTTGACATCTGTGGAAAAGAGGATATTTTATTGCTCCCGTTGCGCTGATTAGGCGCGGACCGGTGTGGCTCGGCTAGTCCTTGTCACCTGATCCTTAAAGTTTTTAGCAGACATCACCGTCAGAATCGATTTGGAGGTGCATCATGGCACACAAGAAGGGTCAATCCTCGAGCCGCAACAACCGCGACAGCAATCCCAAGTTTCGCGGCGTGAAGGTTTACGGCGGCGAAACCGTGGTTGCCGGCAACATCATTGTTCGCCAGTGCGGCACCAAGTTCCATCCGGGCCAGAATGTTGGCTGCGGCCGTGACTTCACCCTGTTTGCTCTTGCCGACGGCGTCGTCGAGTTCAAGAAGGAACAGCGCAAGGTCAACGTCCTGCCCTTCCAGGCCGACGGCGAATAAGCCGCGACCGATCACGACATCCAAATGAAACGCCCGGCAGCCCGCAAAGGCCGCCGGGCGTTTTTTTGTTGGTACCGGGGCTAAAGAAAGAGCCGGAATTCCCCCGTGGCGACGAGGAGGTCAAGGCGCATGAGCCGCCAGGATCGACCCCTCGCTCGCCCGCCGCGTTTGTCATTGATCCGACGGTGCTGTTTACGGAGTCGCGACAAAAGCTATTTAACGGGCGAAGCGGGCGAGACGCTTGCGGATGGGCGTATCCACAAAACGCATGACCACATAGGCGACTACGAGGCATGAGACGTAGACCCCAATCGCCACCACCAGCTTAAGGCTCAAGTCCGGCTTGCGGTCGCTGAGCCAGCCATAGAAGACGTAATGAATCGGATGGTGGACGAGGTAGAGCGGGTAGGAAAGTTCGCCGAGGAAGTTGCAGGTTTTTTCACCGAAACGGGTGACCGGTTGGCTGCCGGCACCGACAAGCACGACGACTGGCAGCAGGAAGATGAGGACAGCGCACTCATAGAGGCCGTTCACCCACGGCATCGCCTCCGGACCGACCCGGGGCATCGGGAGCATGATGAGGAGAGCGAGCGAGGTGAAAATCATCGCGTGCCTCATCGTGATTGTTTTGCCGAGGCGGAAGAGGAACAGGCCGGTAAGGAACGGGAACAGCACCCGGATCATGCCCTTCCACAGATGCTCCCCGGCAAACATCCACCCGTATCCCACGGTGCCCGTCTTGCTGGTCAAGATCACGTAGGCCAGGATGCCGGCGAACACCGCCGAGAGAATGCCAAGTGTGCGAAGGCTGAATTTGCGGAACCA
>CAJBES010000312.1 GCA_903952145.1 uncultured Opitutaceae bacterium
AACAACTCATCTACGTCCTGATGTTTCAGCGCTCGAATTTCCCTACGAATGCCGATGACACCGAGGTGCGCCGCGCTTTTCAGACCGCCGCCGCACACGCGTTGGGGTTTGGGGCTGAGCGCTGATTCTTTGGCTACGCCGAGGCCATCCTCGACCAAGCGTTCAAAGATGATCAAACCGCTTGAACCACACGACCATTGTTAAGACATGACGCAAATTGATGGCCGAACACTCGATCATGCCACTTTGGAGCATCGACGAAAACTGGCCGTTCGCCGAGTACTCGCAGGGGAGCCGCCCAGTGTCGTAGCCCAGTCACTCGGGTTTTACCGTACCAGTATCTATAAGTGGTTGCGCGCGCATAAGATCGGCGGCGAGTCACGTCTCAACCGTCGCAAAGCCCCAGGTCCCACGCCTAAACTGAGCGACAAACAGCGCCACCAAGTTCGCCGATGGATCGTCGGGCGCGATCCCCGCCAATATGGGTTCGACTTCGGACTCTGGACTCGTCAGATCGTGGCGGCGATGATTGAGGAGCGTTGTGGTGTGAGCTACTCGTTGCCTTCGGTCGGGCATTTGTTAATGAGCCTGGACATTACCCCGCAGAAGCCGTTGCGCCGCGCCTATGAACGTGACGAGAAAGCTGTGACCGAGTGGAAGGAGACCACCTATCCCAAACTGCGGCTTCGGGCTCAGCAGCATGGGGCGGACATCTTTTTCCTAGATGAGGTTGGGGTCCGTTCCGACAGTCCCCTGGGACGTAGCTATGGACTGCGTGGGAAGACTCCGGTGGTCAAGACCTCCGGTCAGCGCCAACAGATCAATGCGATCAGTGCGGTCAACGCCAAGGGGGCCTTTTGGTTCAAGGTCTATACCGGCATGCTCAACGCTTGTGTCTTCATGGTCTTTCTCAAGGACTTTCTCAAGGGCCGATCCAGGCCGGTGTTTCTGGTCGTGGACGGTTTGCCTGCGCACAAAGCCAAGACTGTGGCCGCGTATGTCCAGTCCACCCGAGGTCGGCTGGAACTCCATTTCCTGCCGCCTTACGCCCCGGACCTAAATCCGGATGAGTTTGTCTGGAGTCACCTCAAGACGAATGGGACGTCCAAAAAACCCCTGTGCAAGAATGAATCCCTGAAGCAACGAGTGACGGATGACTTATCTAACATCAAGAAAGACAATAAGTTGATTCGGTCTTTTTTTCAGGCCCCGAGTGTGGCCTATGCTGCTTACCGGTGAGTAGTGCCAGAAATAGTGAAAGCATTCCTTGAGATCCCACGCTCGCCCCGTGGCCATCTTGCTCTCCAAAAGGCCGTAAAGCCGGATACGAGCCTGGCCACGAACTCGGCTGCCTCGGCGAAGTAACTTCCACCGCATCTTCTTGAGCTTGGCGGCGATGGGGGTACCTCGCAACCGAGTGCTCTCGGCCCGGCGCACTTCATCTACGGCCTGATTCATATGCTGCACAATGTGAAACCGATCGAGGATATGCAAGGCATGCCCTGCCTGCTTGGCGATCACTGACAAATAGGGCTGCTACATGTCGCTGCACACGTAACGCAGACCACCCACCACCTCGCAGCCCAGCGCCTTCAAGCCGCGCAACAGCGTC
>CAJBES010000313.1 GCA_903952145.1 uncultured Opitutaceae bacterium
GCTGAGCACATTGCGGTGCATTTTGACTTTGCCCCGGACGTGCCGGCGACGACGCGCGGCCTCGACAAGCGCCAGCCCTTCCGGGTGCGGTGCACCCACGGGCTGGAATTCACCACGCAGCGCCGGCTTTACGCCGGACACCGCTGGGAACGGGAGTTGCAGGCGGTTGTGGCGGCGCAGGCGACAGGCGGGGTGCTGGGCCCGGCGACCGCCTCCGCCCACCTGACCGGGGTGCTGCTCTCCCTGCTGGCGGAGCCGGCCGGACCGCGGCACCCCACCGACCGCCGGCGGCACCAAGGGCGGGTGGAGCAAGTGACCGGGCACATGCAGGCTCATCTGGCCGGCCGTCTGGACCAAGCGGTGCTGGCGCGGGTGTCAGGGTTGAGCCCGAGCCGGCTGCAGGCGGTTTTCCGGGAGGTGACCGGCTATCCGCCGATGGACTACCTGCGGCGCCTGCGGGTCGAAGCGGCGCGGCGGCTGCTGGCGGACGACCATCTTTCCGTGAAGGAGATCGCGGCGCAGACGGGTTTTCGCGACACGAGCCATTTCAGCAAGGTCTTCCGCCGCATCGACGGATTGTCGCCGGCGCATTTTCGCGCCGCCCTGCTGGCCGGCCGGCAGGAGAAATCGCCAACACCTGCGCGCGACGGCCAAGGGTGAGGGGATGACAAGCGGGGGGGGTGGCGTAACCTGCCGGCACCATGCTGAACCCCTCCCAAATCAACGAATTCAAGGCCCAAGGCTACCTGCGCGGCGCCATGGTGCTCAGTGATGCACAAGTGGAAGTGCTCCGCGCCGAAGTGGAGCGCGTGATCGCCGAGCGCGCGCGGAAGGACATCCCGCAACCGGTGCTCTGCCACAATTTCACCGGCGACGAGTCCGCGCCTGTCTGGCAGATAGTGAACATCTGGGAGGCCAGCCAACCGTTCGCGCAGCTTATCCGCCACCCGGTCATCAGCGAAGAGATCGCCCAGTTGACGGGGGCAAAGGACCTGCGCATCTGGCATGACCAGATCCAATACAAGCCGGCCGCGAAGGGCGGCGTGAACATGTGGCACCAGGACGCGCCGCTCTGGCCGATTCTGGCCCCCATGACCGAGGTCACCGCCTGGGTCGCCCTTGACGACGTGGATGTGGACAACGGCTGCATGAGCATGGTGCCCGGCTCGCACCAGTGGGGCGACCACATGGACCATCTCCGCACGTGGAAGGATTTCGTGAAGGATGTGCCGGCGGAATTCCAAGGGCGCAAGGTCACCGTGCGCACCTGCCCGGTGCGGAAGGGCGAGGTGCATTACCACCACGCGCTGACGTGGCACGGGTCGCACGCCAACACGAGCGGGCGTCCGCGCCGCGCCATCGCCCTGCACTACATGACGGGCGAGACGCGCTATGTCGCCTCGGGCCAGCATTGCATGAAGCAGTTTGTCGAGGTCGCCGACGGCGAGGTCATGCGTGGCGCGCATTTCCCGCACGTCTGGAGCCGGAACTGAGGCGGGGCGAAAACGCGCAGCGGGTTCTGCGAGGTCGCTGCCGCATACCGGTCGGCAGTGCCCGCCGGCAGAATGCTTTTGCTTCCGGTCGGCCAGCAAGCCCAAGCTTACGACCGGAACCGGAAAACTGGCGCCGCATCCTGCGGTGCCGGCCGCACCAACCCCGATGCTCTCCTACGACGACCAGGACAAGACCCTGCAATTTGTTCCCGCCACCGGCCCTGCGGTGTCGTGGCGGCTCCGCCTCGAGGCGAATGGGGCAGAACTGGACACCGCTGCCGCTGAGACCCAGGTCACGGCCGGGCCGCCGTGGACGCTCCGGCTGCGGTTTGCGGAGCCCGGACTGAGCTGGGTGATCTGCGCAGAGGTCGATGCCGCCGCCGGCACTTTGTCGCTCCGGTCCACCTTGGAGAATCACAGCGGTGCTCCGATTACGCTTGGTCGCGCATGGCCGTTCCACGCCGCGGTGCTGCCTTTGGGTCCGGTCACGGTGTTTTTGGCGGGCATGCCGGGTCAGCAGGAGCGCAGGGTGAGGCGGGTGACGGATCCGGGGGCCTTGGCGGCCAGCAAGGTCAAGAACCAGTATTTCGATCCGGCCGGACCGACGGCCATCCAGGTGGGGTTCACGTCGTTTCTCCGGGCCGACACGGAGGTGCACCACCGGGGCACGGCGGCAGGAGTGGGCGAGGTGGCGGCGCAGGCCGACTTTGCCGGCTGGCAACTGGCCCCGGGCACGAGCACGCCCGTGGAAACTTTCACCCTGATGGTGGGAGCCGATCCGCACGCCCAATTGGATCGCTGGGCCGGAATCGTGGCGGCACAGGTCCAGCCGCGGAAGTGGCCGGCGACCCCGTTGGGTTGGGTGGGTTGGAGTTGGGTCGACGGTTTCAACGTCGAGAATTTCGAGGAGGTTGTGCTGCGCAACTGCGCGGCGATCAACCGCCGGTTGGCCGGGTTCGGCCTGGACTACGTGTGGGTCAGCATCGGCAATCTGCCCGGAGGTCAACCCGGGGCCTGGACCGGATGGAACACCGAGAATTTTCCCCATGGCCCGGACTACCTTGTCCAGCGCCTGCGCGAGCTCGGTTTCAAGCTGGGCCTGTGGTGCGGCCCGTTTTGGATCTCGTCGCACCTGCGGGCAGAGATGAGGGACCTGGAGGACGCCCTGCTGCGGAATCCCGACGGCTCGTTGTTCGTCAGTCTGCCGCGGTGGAACTTCGGCGAATCAGGCCGGCTGCCGACGGAGGCGCGGCCGGTGCTGTATGCCCTCGACCCGACGCACCCGAAGGCGCTGGCCTTTCTGGAACGGGCCTTTGCGGTCAACCGCGAGCGCGGCGTGCGGTATTACATGATCGATTTTCTTTATGCGGGGGCGGGCAATCTCAACCGCCCCGGACCGCAGCCCGGTGCCGATCACGGCCCGCTCCATGACCCGCGGATCGTGCCCGGCCCCGAGGCTTTCCGCACCGCCCTGCAGGTCATCCGCCGCGCCGCCGGTCCCGACACCTATCTGTTGGCCAGCACCGGCCCGACCCTGCACACGGTCGGGGTGGCGGACGGCATCCGCACAGGCGCTGATTTTGGCGAGGGCCGCGCGCTCACTCCGGGAGGGTCCTCCTTCTACCCGGCGACCTACATGGTCAACAACGCCTCGGTCTGGAACGGTTGCGTGCCGGCCCTCTGCAATCAGGCGGCCGCCCGCTACACCCACCGGCGCCTTTACCTCAACGATGCGGGCAACGTGCTGACGGTCGACCAGCCGCTGCCGCTCGCGGATGCCCGGACGCATGCCACCATGCATGCCCTGTGCGGCGGGCCGTCCATGCTCGGCGACGATGTCGACCGCATGGCCGAGTCGCGGCTGGCGTTGATCAAAAAGACGCTGCCACGCGCGCCCGAGGTGGCTTTCGCGGTCGATCTCTTCGACTCGCCGTCACCCGATCATCCGAAGATATTCCATCGCCGGGTGGAGCAGGCCTGGGGCCGCCACGATGTCGTCGCGGTCTATAACTTTGCTCCGCAAACCCTGCAACTTTCGGTGGAGCTGACGCGACTGGGGCTGGACGCGGCGACGGACTATCTCGTCTGGGAGTTCTGGGACGAACGCTACATCGGTCGTATCCGCGGCCAACTGGAGGCTTCCGTGCCGCCGGGCACGGTGAAGGTTTTCCGGCTGGTGCGTGATGAACGTCAGCCCGTGCTGCTGGGCACCGACATGCATGTGCTCATGGGTGAAATGGAGATCACCGCCTGCAACTGGGATGCGGCCACCCGCACGCTCAACGGACGGGCCCAACGGCCCCCCGGGGAAAAAGGCAGCGTGTTCATCCATGCGCCCAACCATGTCCGCGTGGCGGATCCGCGCGGCAAGTGGATCGCCAAGGACGGCCGCGACCAGAGCCTGATCATCCGCTGTGCGCTCGATTTCAGCGCGGGCGGGGCCGGGTGGAGCGTGACCTTTGCGGATCTGTGAGCCGGCAGGTGTCCGTCAGTCCCTGGCCGCAAGGGCCGCGGTCTGGGCGTTCTTGAACAGCGTGGCCACATGGTGCCAGGTGTCCTGCGGCAGCCGCGCTTCGGCCGCCTTGACGATGCCGGTGATGTGCTCCGGTTTTTTCACGCCCACGATCGCGCTGGTGATGGCGGGATTGGTGAGGACCCAGCGCACGGCTAGCTGGGGCATCGTGAGGCCGAATCCCGCGGCGATGCCCCTGGCCTCGTCCAGCGCGGCCAGAATGATTTTGAACCCCGCTCCACTGAACAACGGGGCCTTGGCCCGATGGTCGTCGAACTTGGTGTCCGCCGTGTAGCGCCCGCCGAGCAGGCCGCGGTGCAGGGAGGAATAGTTGAGCACGCCGAGGTTATGCCGCAGGCAGTAGGGCAGCTCGCGCGCCTCGATGTCCCGCGCGAGCAGGCTGTAGGGCGGCTGCAGGCTGCTGACCTCGAAATGGGCGCGGTAGAGGTCCATCTGCTCGGGGTTGAGGTTGCTCACGCCGAACCAGCGCACCTTGCCCTCGCGTTTGAGCTGGGCAAAGGCGGCGCCGACCTCATCGGGCCGGGTGATGGGATCCCAGGCGTGGATCTGGTAGAGATCGATGTGGTCGGTCTGCAGCCGCCGGAGCGATGCCTCGCAGGCGCGGAGGATGTAGTCGCGGGTGGTGTCGGGAAAGCGCGCCGGACCGCTGCTGAAGTTCCAGAAAAATTTCGTGGCGACCACAAATTTGTCGCGGCAGCCCTCGCGCTGGAAGAGCTTGCCCAGTTCCGTCTCCGCGAGGCCGTCGCCGTAGGCGTCGGCGGTGTCGATGAAGTTCACCCCGAGGTCCAACGCGGCTTTGACGGCGTCGGCCCAGGGACCGACCGGCACGTCACCCCACCACGCGGGGCTCAGTTGCCAGCAGCCGAAGCAGAGGCGGGAGACTTGGAGATCGGTGGTGCCGAGCCGGCGGTATTGCATGGCCGCAGTCTGGGCGGGCCGGCGGCGGGGTCAACCGTGTGACGGCGACGGGGCGAATTTTTTTGCCACCCAGAAACGGCAGTCGTCGGAGAAATCGCGCACGCTGCGGGACTCCGCCGCGACGGCCCGGCGCATCACATCGTGCTCGTGCTGCCAGCCGGTGGCGACGAGATCGGCGAGAATTTCCGCGCGGTCGGGCAGGTGCATGAAGGTGCGCCCGATGCCGGCCTCCTCGTAATAGCGGTCGCCGAATTCCCGCAGGACCGGGTCCTGCCGGCCCCGGGCCCAACGCCGCGCCTCCAGCCGCCAGAGCGCCTGTTCCGTGGGCGAGCTGTCGCGGTCGTGCGTGGTGAAGAGGAAGGTGGCTCCCGGCCGGCAGACGGCCGCGAGCTGGCGCAGCGCCCGGCGGCGGTTGCGGCGCAGCGGAATCTGCATGAGCCCGTTGAACATGAAGAGCACGCCGTCAAAGCGAATGTCGCTCAGGATGGAACAGGCGGCGAGGTGGATGGCGTCGACATGGAAGAGCGTGATCCGGACTTTGCGCTCGATACACAGGCTCTGGGCCTGCGCGAGGAGTTCCTCTGCAAAGTCGAAGGCGTGCAGGTGGCGGTAGCCCATCTCCCAGAGCGCGACCGCCACGCGGCCGGCACCGCAGCCCGCTTCGAGCAGTTGCGCGTTTTTGTCGGGAAAATAACGGTCGAGCAGGATGCGCTCGGAGGCCCAGAGGCCGAGGGTATGAGCGGCGCGGGTGTAGTGCACCACGGCCGTCAGATCGTTGAAATCGGCCCGGACGATTTTGGGAGAAATCTTTTTCACACTCGGCGATTGGGGAAGGGGACCCAGGATTTCACTGACCGCACGGATTCAAACCGCGCCGAAATCATAGGCAGGAGCACGAGATCGCTCATGATCATCCTTATTGGTGATATTCGTCGCATCGGTGGCTAAACCCGGATGAGAGGTTTATTGGCTTTGCTTCCATGCGGCGATGAACATGCCATTGGCATTCAGCTCGTGGGGCCAGAGGAAGACGGAGGACCCAGCTCCGAGATCGTTGGCCGGCAGCTGGCGGTCCGGCGAAAATACCGCGTCAGGCTTCAGTTCGGGGTGCGCGGCGGTGAAGGCCTGCACGACGGCGGTGGTTTCGCTGCGGGTGAGGGTGCAGACGGCGTAGATCAGCCGGCCGCCGGGTTTGAGCGAACCGGCGACGTGGTTCAGCAGCGCGAGCTGGGTGGCGGCGAGTTCGCGCACGTCGTCGGGCGTAGTCGTCCAGCGGGCGTGCGGGTTGCGCTGCCAGGTGCCCACGCCGCTGCAGGGCGCGTCCAGGAGGATGCCGTCGAACTTGGTCTTGGTGGGGGGCTTGGCGTCCCCGTCCCAGACGGTGGTGCGGTAGTTGAACAGCTTGGCGCGGGCGGCCCGGCGCTTGAGCGTGTCGAGACGCTTGGTGTGGCGGTCGGTCGCCCAGATGACACCTTTGTTATACATCAGGTCGGCGAGGTGCAGGGTCTTGCCGCCTTCGCCGGCGCAGGCGTCCCACCAGGTCTGGCCAGGCAGCGGGGCAGCGGCGACACTGACGAGTTGGGAGGCGAGGTCCTGAATCTCGAACTCGCCGGTCTTAAACTGCTCGGTTTTGAAGAGGTCCTGCGTGCCGGTGAAATGGACGGCATCGGGGGCGAGCTTGCTGGTTTTAGCCAGAAAAAGTGACTGGGCGAGCGCGTGGGCATGGCCGGGCCGTGCGCGGAGCCAGAGCGCGGGGTCGCGCTGGAGCTGGCGGAGGTAGTCCGCCTTCGCCAAGGCTACGGCGGACAAGTCCGCGGGTGCACTGGAGGACGACTTGAAGTTGAGTTCATCCCATAGCCATGCGGGCACGGCGCGGACGGCGAGGGCCTCGGGTTTGATGGATTTTTCGTCGGCCTTGAAGCGCTCGTGCAGGGTCACGGCCTGTTCAAGGCGCTTTTGGGGGGAGAGTTTCGGGTCCAGCCACGAGAGCCAACGGAAGTAGGCGAAGACGGTGTGGCTGATGGCGCGTTTTTCACGGGCACCAAGATACCGCCGGGTTTCGAAATAAAAGCGGAGCGCGACATCGGCGCGCTTGTCCGCGGTAAGGCCGGCGAGCACCAGGGCGGCGTGGTTGAGCGTGGCTTGATCGGGCATGGGTTGGCATCACGAAGGACACGAAGGGCGCGAAGGACAAACTTTGAAATGAAATATTCCACCAAACCGAGCTGGGGATCCGGGTCGTAGTGCCGCGCTTCTGCCGGCACTGGAAGGGCCAAACTGCCGGTCCGGCGTGGAAAGCGCCGGCTAGAGCCCGGAGCTACTTGGCAGTTGCTCTGGAGAAAGAGAGATCGAAGTTGCCGGTTCAGGCCAGCCGGCCAAGGAAGAGCACGGTGCGGTAGTGGAAGGCGACACTGCCGGCCTGGGCATGGCGCTGAAAGATGGCCTGCAAGCCCGCCAAGAAAGCCGCGTGGCCGGGCTGGCCCACGTTGGGCACATAGGAGGAGGAAAGCGCACGGCCGGTCAGCCCCGCCAGATCAAAAGATTGTTCGTTGGGGAAAGCGTGCTTTTCGAAAGCAGCCGGAGCGAAGAAACCGCCGATGGCCACATCGTCAAACTGGGCGTGGTTGACCTCGTTGTAATCGACGGTGCAGGCCCGCAGCAGGTCCTCGTAGGCCCGGAGAAACGGCGTCGTGTCGCTCAGGCGTTCGTTCCAGATGAGTGCGACCTGGCCGCCGGGTTTGAGGATGCGGGCGAATTCCCGGCGGCAGGCCCGGTGGTCGAACCAATGGAAGGCCTGCGCCACGGTGATCAGGTCGACGCTGGCGGATGGCAGGGTGGTGGCCTCGGCGGTGCCCGCGTGGGAGACAAAGTTGGTCCGGGCGCCGAGTGCCTGCTCCGCGGCGGCGCGCATGGCGGTGTTGGGTTCCACGGCATGCACGCAGCCGGCGAGTGGCAGGAGGAGCGCGGTGAAAATGCCGGTGCCGGCCCCGAGGTCGGCGACGGTGGCAGTGCGGTTCAAGCCGGTGTGCTGCTGCAGACAGTGCAGGAGTGCCGGCGGGTAGCCGGGGCGGAAGCGCACGTAGTATTCGACGCGATCGGAGAAACGCCGGGTCGGGTCCAGCATGGTTGGCCTCAGGAAGGACGTGAAAGGCGCGGAGCACAAACCCGGAAAATGCGGTAGTCGTGCCTGA
>CAJBES010000314.1 GCA_903952145.1 uncultured Opitutaceae bacterium
CGGCATGGTGGATTTGTGCTCGAAAAGCTCGCGTGCCCGCCGCTCGCACACCGATCGCGCGCAGCCGGCATCGAGCGCCCTGTAATATTCCAGGATTGCCTCTTTGCGCTTCGGCCAGATTTTCTTCTCGTGGTCGGTAGCGTGCTCGATCGAGAACTCGAAGTTCTTCGCGGCGTGGTTCTGGCAGGTAAGGATCTCCGCGATGCTGTCGCAACCTTTGACCTGGCAGAGCAGATCAAGCCGCCCGCGCCAATCGTCCGGGAGCCGATCCCGCGACCATGCCACGAGTCCCTGGGGATCGCGTTCACGCTCCGCTCCGTCCAACCGCTTGCGCACCGCGCGCGGGCTGATCTGGAGAACCTGGCTGAGTTGAAATGCGGTGACGAGTTCCATAATGGTCAGGCGGTTTCTGCGGTCAGGGGGATCCCGAGGATGGCTGAGAGCTGCTGGCGGGTAGGCTGGGTCTCGTAGCCGAGAACCCTGGCGCGGGCCTCCCCTGGATGAGAGAAGTCAAATGTGATCACGCCGGCATCGCTGGCGACCGTGACGTGATCCTCTCCAATTTCCCGCGCGGCATCGCGCAGGCGAGTGAGGGCTTTTGCAGTAAGTTTCATGCCGGCACCTCCTGGGCGTGTGCGTGGCGTGAGTTTCCGGTGAGCAGGAATTCCTCCTGCTCATCCCGTGGAAAGCGGAGCGAGCGGCCATGCGGCCGGACGGCTTTGTCAACGCACAGGCCGCAGATGAAGCGCACGCAGTCGAGGCCGGGCTTGTGGGAGGAATCCGCCGCTGAGGCTCCGCAATGGAAACAGGCGTGGTCCATTACTCGGCCCTCCGATCCTGAGGATAGGTTAGGAGATAGAGAGGCCGTGAGTTATCGACATTTCCGCAATCGTCCAGCGGTGGGTTTTCTCCAAACTCCTGCACGACCACCCTGCGCTGAATCGGAGACATATACTTCCAGGGACTTTCTCCGTTGAGCGCAGAGGCCATTTCCGCCCCGCTGTTTTTGTATCCGGCACCGAACAGCCAGGCGGCGAGATCGTTGATGACCCAACCGATATGATCCCTGATCGTGATGTCAGGCGTTTCCGGATGGAAGCGATCCGCGAGGCTCATGAGGCTCAAGCCGATTTCCATGGCGATGGTTCTCCAGATCGGATCCGGGAATGTGTAGGTGTAGTAAACGCGAGGGGGAATCACGCGACCCTCCTTTCCGCAAGGAGCTGGGTTACTTGGCTCGGTGATAACGTCGCCGTTCCGCGTTCAAATCGGAGAGAGAGTGAATTCGAGCCGGGGGTTTTCGGGCTCAACCAGGCAGCGTAGAGACGCCGGCCACGGGACCGGATCCATTCGCGGCGGATCTCATGATCTGCCGAGTTGATGTATGCACGGCGTTCGCGGTGCATTTTTTGGGCTTTGGTTTGTCCCCTTCTGGCGAGCCAGCGGGCGAGTCGGATGCGTAGGGTTTTCATAAAGTCGGATGCAGTTAATTGAGTGAGGGCAGATTGAGGGGGGACTTCAGGCCGAGGGTGATGGGGGACGGAAGCTCGGGGATTTGGAGGCGGAGGATCTCGCCGCGCTCGCGTGCGACTTTGTCTAAGCGCCGGATCAGCGCCGGCGGAGTTGGGCGCTCGTGTTTTGAGATGCGCCGGAAATACCTGTAGGAAATGGCGAGGTCTGTTTGGACGAACTGCTTTTTTGCGAACCGCCCGCACAGCAGATTGGCGGCGCTCTCTATAGAGAGGAGTGAACTCATCGCGCGGCCTCCTGGAGAAGCTCGGTGAGTTTCATTTGGTGCGCCTCGGCCGA
>CAJBES010000315.1 GCA_903952145.1 uncultured Opitutaceae bacterium
ATCCTGGGGCTGGAGAAGGTCCCAAGGGTTCGGCTGTTCGCCGATTAAAGTGGTACGCGAGCTGGGTTCAGAACGTCGTGAGACAGTTCGGTCCTCTATCCGCTGTGGGCGTTTGTGATTTGAGGGGTTCATTCTCTAGTACGAGAGGACCGAGAATGACGAACCTCTGGTGTTCCGGTTGTCACGTCAGTGGCAGCGCCGGGTAGCTATGTTCGGAAGGGATAAGCGCTGAAAGCATCTAAGCGCCAAGCCCATCCCAAGATAAGATCACAATCCATCGCAAGATGGTGCAAGGTCCGGGTAGACCACCCGGTTGATAGGGCAGAAATGTAAGCGCCGTAAGGCGTTCAGTTTACTGCTACTAATGACCTTGCCGGTTTATGCAAATTAAGCGCCCGTATTTTTAGGCGTTTATTTCACCTCCTTACATTTAGTTCCTAAACTTTATTACTTACCCGACCTTGGTCGGGTTTCCCTTCCTGGTGATTATATGCCGGGGGTTCCACCCGTTCCCATCCCGAACACGGCCGTTAAGCCCCGAGCAGCCAATGGTAGTTGGACGTTAGGTCCCGCGAGAGTAGGTCGTTGCCAGGTTTTGGCCCGGTTCTTCGAAAGAAGGACCGGGCCTCTTTTTTGGTTGAAGGCGGCCAATCCGTAAGCGACCGGCCGAGGACTGAAGTAGACCCGTCACTCCGTCCGCCAAAGAAAGTGGAGCACTCAGACCGGTTCGTTCGCCACCGGGTTGGTGAGCGTGCCGATCTGCTCGATCTCGATGCTCACGCTGTCGCCCGGGCGCAGCCAGCGCGGCACGGGTTTGACGGCCATGCCGACCCCCTGCGGCGTGCCGGTGAGAATGACCGTGCCGGCCAGCAGGGTCGTGCTGCCGCTCAGATATTCGATGATGGTGGGGACATCAAAAATCATATCGCTGGTCGTCCAGTCCTGCACGCGCTGCCCGTTGAGGATGGTGGCGATTTTCAAGGTGTTGGGATTGGGGATGTCGTCGCGGGTTACGAGACAGGGGCCGAGGGGGGCGAAAGTGTCGAAGAACTTGCCGCGGCACCACTGGCCGCCGCCGAGCCTGATCTGGTGGTCCCGGGCGGAGACATCGTTGGCGCAGGTGTAGCCCAGGACGTGGTCGAGGGCGCGGGCGTGGGGGATGTTCTTGCCGGACTTGCCGATCACCACCGCAAGTTCGCATTCGTAATCCACCTCGTCGCTGCGCAGGTGCTGCGGGATGAGGATGGGGTCGCCGGGATGCTGGAGCGTGTTGAGGCCCTTCACAAAGAGCACGGGGCGTTCGGGCACCCGGGCGCCCGTTTCGACGGCGTGCTGGCGGTAGTTCAGCCCGATGCAGAGAATCTGGGTGGGCACCACCGGCGCGAGCAACTTGCCGGGCGTGACGGCTTGGGCGGTGACGCGGTAGTCGCCGAAGAGATCTCCGGCGATGGCGCGGGCGGAGCCATCGGGCTGGAGCGCGGCATAGGCGGGGCCGGACGGAGTGAGGTGGCGGATGATTTTCATGGAACGCGTTGGAGAATCAATTTTGGCGCCGCGAGGGCAAGGCCGCGCCGCGTTTTTTTTCCTGCCAGGCGCGGGGGGGGCCGCCAAAACGCGTCCGGAAGAGACGGTAGAAGTGGGAGAGGTCGCCATATCCGCACGAAAAAGCCGCGCCGATGACCGAGTGGCAATTATGGCTCAGCAGGTGCGCGGCGTGCGTCAGCCGCAATTCCGTGAGCTGTTCCAGAAAAGTGCGGCCGGTCTGGGCGCGGAAAAGCTTGCTGAAATGCCGGCGCGACATCCCGGCCCGGGTGCAGGCCCGCTCCAGACTCCATGGCTCGTAGAAGGTTTCGGCGAGTTCGCGCGCCACGGCAGCGACCCGCTGGCTGGCGGCGTCAGGCGGTGCATCGGCGGGCGTCCGGGCCAGGGCGACGAGGATGCTTTCCGCAGCGGCGTGGAGGGCCACCTCGCGCCCCGGCTGACGGCCTGCCTGCTCCGCAATCCCGGCCCGCCACAGACCTTCGAAACGCGGTCCCCACGGGCCGTGCGGTCGCAGCGCGGCAGCGCACCCGGCGGTCAGTTGGCTCCACAGACGGGCCAACTCAGGATCGCGGACCAGAAATTTCGTCGTGAAACAAAGCAGCAGCAGGGTGGAGGGCTCGGTGTCGGTGATCTTGTGGCGCACGCCGATGTTGACGCAGAGGGCAGCTCCGGTCCGCGCAGTCAGCAACCAGTCCGGCCCGGTCGTGGACAGGGTCACGCCACCCTGCAACACATAGATGAGCTTGTGAAAATCATCGGCCCGTTCCGCCATCCGGAAGCCCGGGCCATGGATGCTCTCCGCGAAAGCCACCCCGGCGGCGGGCAGGGTGACGGCGATGGGCCGGAAAACGGGCATGCAGCCAAAGTGCCCGAATTGCCAAGCCAGCCAAGCCCGAAAAGCCAAGACAGAAAGCCGGTGGTCTGTTAACCTAAGATCCCGTTTTCCCAACCCCGTTTTCACATGTCACGTCCCCCGCATCCCGTTGCCACTCGTGCCGAGGTTGAATCCGTGCTGCGTTGCGAGACGCCGCCGCGCCGGTCGCCGCTCTTCCTGCCGGCGATTTACGAGCACAAGGCGTGGTTTATTGGCAGCACGCCGTCGGCCATCTCGCGTGACGCTGACCTGCTGACACGGGCGGTTTTGGCCGAATTTGAGGCCATCGGACCCGATGCCCTCGCCATCGGCGTGGACGTTTACAACCTCGAGGCCGAGGCCGTCGGCTGCAAAGTGACTTTTTACGAGGGGGACGACACGAGCATCCCCGGCATCAAACCTGGCAACCACGTCGTGCAGGTGGGCGACGATCTCACGAAGGCGAAGCTGCCCAATCCGCTGCAGGACGGCCGCATGCCGGTCAACGTCGAGGCGGCGCGCCGCGTGCGCCAGGCGGTGGGTCCCGACTACTGGCTGCGGGGCGCCATTTCGGGTCCGTTCTCCCTGGCCATTGGTCTGGTCGGGGCCGAAACGCTGTTCATGGCATGTGTGGACCAGCCGGAATGGGTGCGGGACCTGCTCGGCTACGCCTGCCGCATCATCAAGGAATTCAGCAAGGCCTACATCGATGCGGGGGTGGAGCTCATCGTGTTTGATTCGCAGGCCTCGCCGGACCTGCTTTCGCCCCGGATGTATGAGGAGTTCGTGCTGCCCATCACGCAAGACTTCGCCGCCTGGGCCGCCACGCAGGGCGTGCGCGATGTGCCGCTGATCATCGGCGGCAATACCACGCCCACCGCCGCACTGCTGACGCGGACGGGATGCAACAACCTACTCTGCGACTTCACCGGCGATTTTGCCGCCTGGGCCGCCGTCTGCCGCGGCGCGAAAAAGGCCTTGCGCCGCAATCTCCCGCACCAACTCCTAAAAACCTCGACGCCCGAGCAGATCTACCAGGCGGCCGCCCGCGAGGTCGCCCGCGGCCGCGACCTGCCCGGTTACCTCATGGGCACGGCGGTCATCCCCTACGGCACGCCGACGGAAAACGTGCTGGCCGTCAAACGCGCCTGCCTCGACGCCGCAACAAATTGAGCCGAATACCCTGATGAACACGCCGCACCATCTTGCGCTGCGCCCGGCGGTCGCGCCCTGCCTCCTGCCATGACCACCTTGGCGGAAAAACTCAGCGATCTGCAGGGCTTTCTCATCGGAGCCGAGCTCGTCACGACGCGCGGCACGCTGGTGGAGCCACGCGCCGCGCGCACGATCGGGTTTGCCCGGGAACTGGCCGGCTATCCGCGGACCGACTGGGTCTCGATCACCGACAATGCCGGCGGTAACCCGATGCTCGCGCCGCTGGCCCTGGGCCGGCCCTTCCGCGAGGCGCAACGCGAGGTGGTAATCCACCTGTCGTGCAAGGATCTCAACCGGAACGCGCTCGAAAGCACGGCGTGGCAGCTCGCGAGCGAGGGGTTTCACAATCTTCTGGTCCTGAGCGGCGACGCTTCGGGTGACGGCGTCGGCGGCGGGGCCAAACAGGTCTTTGACATCGATTCGGTGGGCTTGCTCACGCTGCTTGCCCGGATGAATGCCGGGCTGGACATCACCAAGACGGCGGCGAAGCAGCCGGTGCAGCTCGCGCCGACAGATTTTTTCCCGGGCGCCGCCGTCACCAACTTCAAGCTGCACGAGAACGAGGTGGTGCCGCAGTTGCTCAAGGCGGAGCGGAAAATCGCCGCTGGGGCGCGCTTTTTCATCAACCAAATCGGTTATGATGCCCGCAAGAGTCACGAGCTCATCACGTGGCTGCAGCAGCGCGGACATGGCGGCGTGCCGCTCATCGGCAACGTCTACGTGCTCAGCCCCGGTGTCGCCCGGGTGTTCCGCACCCAACGGATCCCCGGTGTATGCGTTTCCGAGGAATTGGCTGCGGTATGCGAGCGGCAGGGGGCGAGCCCGGACAAGGGTCGGGCCTTTTTTCTTGAACTGGCGGCCAAGCAGGTCGCGATCTACCGCGGACTGGGCTATCGTGGCGCCTATCTCGGCGGGGTGCACACCGTGGCCGACATCGACCGCGTGCTGGAAATCGAGCGCGGGTTCGCGTCGGACGACTGGACGCAGTTTGCCCGCGAGATCAGCTACTCCCGGCCGGGCGAGTTCTTTCTCTTCGCCAAGGATCCCGCCACCGGCCTGGCCGACCCCGCGCGTTTGCATCCCGACTACGAGGCTTCGCGGCGCACGCGGCCGGCAACGCCCAACGTCACTTTCAGCTACCGTTTCTCCAAGTTCACGCACGACCTCATGTTCACCCCGGGCAAGGGCCTGTGGAACCTTGGTGAAAAGATATGCCGTGGCGCGAAGGACCCGATGCAGGGCCCGCCGGGCATGCACGCCATCGAGCACCTCGGCAAGAGCCTGATGTTCGGCTGCAAGGATTGCGGCGACTGTTCGCTGCCCGACATCGCCTTTCTTTGCCCCGAGTCCTCCTGCGCCAAGAACCAGCGCAACGGCCCCTGCGGCGGCACGCGCGACGGCAAGTGCGAGGTGGCCGACTTCGAGTGCATCTGGGCGCGCGCCTACGACCGCCTCAAGCACGAGGGCCGCGAGGAGCAATTACTCGCGCATGCGCCCGTGATTCAGAACCAGAATCTCCGCGGCACCTCCAGCTGGGCCAACACCTGGCTCGGCCGCGATCATCTCGCGAAAAAAACATCCCTTCAGCTTCACGTCCCCAACTAACGATTCAATACATGAACGCACAAAGCCCCACCAGCCTCGAAACCAAACTCCAACAATATCCCAGCCCGGTCGAAATGCTGCGCCAAGCGCCGTTTGGCGGCTACCAGTTCCCCGACAAGCCTGAATATACCAACTGGCGTGACGAACAGGAGGCCTGGCAAAACAGCGTCGTCCTCTTCGACCAATCCTACCACATGAAGGATGTCTATTTTGAAGGACCGGACTTGCAGCGCCTGCTTTCCGATGTGGCGGTCAACACGCTGAAAAACTTTGGCGCCAACAAAGCCAAGCAGATTGTGACCTGCAACTACGACGGCCATGTCATTGGTGATGCCATCCTCTTCGGCCACACCGAGGACAAAGTCAGCGTGGTCGGCCGCCCCTCGGTGCCGAACTGGATCGAATTCCATGCCGTCAACGGGAACTACGATGTCAAGGTCACGCGGGACGAGCGCACGGTCAGCAACCAAGGTCGCCGCCTGATCTATCGTTATCAGATCCAGGGCCCCAACGCGCTCGACCTCATCAAGAGTGTGCACGAGGGCCCATTTCCGGAGATCCCGTTCTTTAACGTCGGGGACCTGAAGATCGCTGGCCGCAGGGTGCGTGCACTCAATCACAACATGTCCCGCATGGGCGGACTCGAATTGCATGGGCCCGTGGACGACGGTGAGGCCGTGCTCGAAGCCCTCCTCAAAGCCGGTCCGAAATTCGGGCTGCGGCGGGGCGGCAGTCGCTCCTATTCGACGGTTTCGCCCGAGAGCGGCTGGATCCCGTCCCCCATGCCTGCTATCTACGCTGGCGACAAGATGAAGTCCTACCGGGAATGGCTTCCGGCTGACGGCTTCGAAGCCAACGCTTCATTGGGCGGCAGCTTTTCCTCGCCCAACATCGAGGATTATTACCAGACCCCATGGGATTTGGGTTACGGGCGGCACGTCAAGTTCGACCATGATTTTATCGGTCGCGCCGCCCTCGAAAAACTCGTGGATCAACCGCACCGCCGCAAGGTATGGCTGCGTTGGAACAACGAGGACGTGCTGCGGATTTACGCCAGTCAGCTGGGACAGGGTGAGCGCTACAAATACATGGAAATGCCGAATGCCTACTACGCGATCCTGCCTTTCGACAAAGTGCTGGTCGACGGCAAGCTCGCCGGCCTTTCTACCTACACGGTATACACGGCCAACGTGCGCGCTTGGTTCTCGCTCGCCATGCTGGACGAAAACATCGCCGACGGCTCCGAGGTCACGCTCGTCTGGGGCGAGGAAAACGGTGGCTCCAAACGGCCCGTGGTCGAGCGCCACGTCCAGACGGAAGTGCGCGCTACTGTTTCCTACCAGCGGCTCAATGAGTAATCCTATTAAGATTCGCATGATAGACTGACGTGTCGAGGGCGACGCGTCCCCAATGGAATGTCGCACGCACCAGGGGTGAATTGGGGCCGCAGCGCCCTCGCCGCGATTTAGCTCCCGCTGTCAGGTTGATGCGCGAATCTCAATAGACCGGCCTGACTGCGGTCTGAGGGTGACCGTCACCGTCAGGGACA
>CAJBES010000316.1 GCA_903952145.1 uncultured Opitutaceae bacterium
CGCCGTCTTATCCGCGGCGTCAGTTGTTTTAAGCATCGTAACTTCAACAACGCCAAACGGTGCACCTTTTGGCGATCACCTCTTCAACTGCATGAGCCCGGCTGAGAGTGTCATTCCGAAACTCGAAAATGCAGTGACGCGGACTTGCTGGCAGTAGGGCGGGTCTGTGACTTGCCATTGCACGCCACCCCGAGATTAAACACCAAAAAGGCAGGTTGGAGACCTGCCCTACCTCCAGCACTCGAATACGCGGGGAACGTGTAATGTAGGGCCGGACCTTGGTCCGGCCTGGTGAGAAGGGTCGATTATCTGGGAGCGCGACCGCCCTGCCTCACCGCTCCAGTCGAAAACCGTGACCGGGCTCATACGACAGCACCGTAAGTTGCCGGGCCTGCGCCACAACCTCCGCCTGCCACTGCTGGCTCGACTCTCCGGTGACAAGGCTCACGGCCACCCGATGAGCTCCCGGCGTCAGCGCCACGCGCAATTCGCCGACCGACGCGCCGTCGGACTTCAGGCCCTTGGGTTGAAAGACTTGTTCCTGCACCACGCCATCCACTTCGAGCCGCACCGTGACCGGCAGGCGCGTGCGCTTGGCCGGCTGCGCGGTGCGCATGTGCACGGGACGTTTGTCCTCCTCGGGCCTGGGCAGCGCCGCCGTCGCACCCGACAGCCAGTCGCCTCGCGCCGAGAAAGAAAAGACGAACTCCGCGGCCGCCGGAGCGGGATTGCGGAAGGGCGCGTCGCTCACGAACAGCAGCCCGGCGAGAACCGCCGCCGTCACCAGCAACCCGGTCAGCCAGAGGCCAATCCGCCCGCGGGCCGGAGCCGTTTGCACCGGATCCTGTGCGCGCAACCGCGCCGCCGCCGCCGTCAGCAGTTGCGGACGCAGGGGATCGAGATTCACATGCGCCACCTTGCGCGGATCGGCGCGGTTGGGCCGGAAGGCCGGCTCGCGCGTGCCGTTGAGGCGCGCCGGCAGCCAGCGGTTGCCTTCCTTGCAAAAGGCCTCGCTCGATCCGCAACCCGTGATCAGCACGGCCGTCGCCCCCTTGCTGATGAGTCGTTCGACGAGTTTCGGCTCAATCCAGCCCGCGCAGGGAATGGGCCGCACGATGTAACCCGGCAGGCGCCGCGCCCACGCCACGGTGTCGAACAACTCCCAACCGCCGTCGGCCTGTGCGCAGACGAGAGCCAGCGCCGGCGGTGCGCCCCGTCCCACTTCGGTCACCACGAGGCCCTCAAGTTCCCGCGTGACGTGCTGGGCATCAAACCACTCGAGGCCGATGCCCTGCGTGTCGCAGGCCCCGGCGCAAATGCCGCAGCCGATGCAGCGGTCGGGATCGATCTGCGCCTGCGAGGGGAACGGTTTGCCGTCGGTGCGCGGCACCATGGTGATCGCGCCGAAGGGACAGTCGTGGGAGCACAGCGTGCACGAGAAGCAGCGTGAGATGTTGACCTTCGCCTGGAAGACCGGACGCGGCCGCCGGCGCGCCAGCCACCACGGCACGGTCATGAGTCCCGCCGTGGCGAGCAGCGTCGCGAGCCAGATGCCGCCGCCCGAGAGCCGCGCGGTGACGGCCAGCGGCCAGAGATACCACCAGTCCATGGTCAGCAGGCCCGGCTTCACCGCCATCTGGGCCGCCGCCGCATTGGTCGCCGGATAAACCAGCGCGGCCGCGACCACGGCCCCGGTCAGCCAAATGGAAAGCCGCCCGTCGGGCAGCAGTTGCGAACGGCTCAGGCGCGCGAGATGCAAGCACAGGCCGCCGGCGATGCCGAGCGGGAGCACCATGTGCAGGAAAAACACCACGAAGAACAGCAGCGACGGCACGGTGCGATCAGAGGCAAAGAGCCGCAGCATGGGCTCGCCGAACACCGGCAGCACGTCGAGGCCGCGGATGGTGTCGAGCGCGAGCAATTGGGCGCGCTCGTCCCACACGAGCCAGTAACCGGTCCAGCCGATGAACCACACGAGCCCGAGCAGCGCGATGCCGCTCACCCAGGCGAGCCAGCGGGCGTCGGCGAACTTGCGCGCGAGAAAGGTGCGGAGCGCATGCGCCAGCACGAGCACCATGAGCAGGTCGGAGGAATACCGGTGCACGCTGCGCACGATCCCGCCAAGTGAGCGCGGGCCGAGGTCCGCCAGCGAGGTCCAGGCCGACTGCACGCTCGCCGAATACCACACGAGCATCAGCACGCCGGAAAGGGTCGCGAGCACCAGCATGGCGTTCGTCGCGGCGCCGAGGTGCGCGAGGGGATTCACCTCCCGCGGCAGCCAACGCTCAAGCAGGGTGTCGAGCCGCGTCATCAGCCCGTTGCCGGCCTGCAACAGCCGTGCGGCACGGACGGGAGGTGACGGCGGCTTGGACCCGGTGGCGTCGGGCGACGGCCCCATCGCATCCGCCAGCACCTCGCAATCCACGTCAGGATGCGGGTGCAGCGACATGGCTCTCAGAGAGTAAGGACCGCAGGGCCACGCGGAGCCACGCGCGGTGGCGCGGGTCGAGCGTGAAGCGGTAGGCGATGTGGTTGGTCCGGTCGACGAGGAGGAAGAGGTTGGCGTGATCAATGACGCCGTTCGCCGGATTGCGCGTGGCGGAGAACTGCAGGCGCGTCAGCAGGTCGTGCATCTCCGCCGGACGCTCGCCGTTCACGTAGCGGAACTCGGGATGGCTGAAGCCGCGCGCCTCGGTGACAAGGTCCATCAACTGCGCGGTCTCATACTCGGGATTCAGCGAGAGCGCGACCACGCTCAGGCCGGCGCGCTCCGCGGCGGGCAGTTCGTCGAGCAGGGTTTTCAGTTCGAGCAGGATCTCCGGGCAGGCCGTGGTGCAGGCCGCATAGACTCCGGTCATCAGCACCACGCGTCCGCGCAGGTCGGAGAAATGAAACGCCGCGCCCTTCTGGTCCACGAGCGGAATATCCGGCAACGCGAGCTTCACCCGGATGCGCTCGCCCGGAAAGGGCGGGAGGATCTGGGCGGTGATGGCATCGGTGCGGGCGTAATACACCAGGCCGCCGGCGCAAATAGCCGTCAGCACCAGCGCTGCGCCGGCCGCGCGGACGTGGGCCAGCCAGAGGTCCGGCGACTTCAGGCTGGCAAAGGTCCGGCGCCACAGCAGCGCGGCCACGCCGACCACGAATATCGGCTCGAACATCATCACCGAGACCGCCAGCCAAGAGATGCCGCCGGTGCGCGGATCGCCGCGGTAGCACCAGAGCTGGAAGTCGCGGACGAATTCGCCAAGCCAGCCGCCCTCCGTGGGACCAAAGATGGTCACCAGCAGAAACGCCTCATAGCCCGCCAGCGCCGTGAGGAGAAACACCAGCAACCCCGGTCCGTTGAGAAACCGCGCCGGCCGGGAGTCGGCCCAGCCGGCGGCGGGGATGATTGGGGATGCGTGGGCGGAAGTAGACATGATTGAAGTAGGGCCGGTCTTTGACCCGCCCTGCTTTTTCACCGCACGGGCCAGACGTCCGCGAGCGCCTTCCAGTTGGCGAAGTAGTACACCGCGAAGCAGGCGAGGAAGACGAGGGCGAGGATGATCGTGCCCTTCGTCGCGTAGTGATCGTTCGCGAGCGAACCGGACTTGCTGCCGGCGAGCGCCGGCGGGGTGCCCCAGTCGAACATCGCGCGCTGCTCGATCTTCGCGCCGAAAAACAGCGTGCCGACGCACAGCAGCGCGAACACGAGCAGGCCGATGAAGGCCAGCACGCCGCCGATGCCGAGCACGCCGAGCCAGAGATGCGCGCCCGGACCGTAGACGCCCTGCGCGTCAATGTCCCAGCTGCGGCGGGAGACGCCCATCGAGCCGGCGAACGACATGCCGAACGAGAGCAGCGTGATGCCGATGCCGAAGAGCCACGGTTGCACGCGGGCGACGCCGCGGAAGATGAAGTCGCGCTGGAAGATCAGCGGGACGACGTAGTAGGCGAGGCCCATGAACGCGAGGGTCGTGCCGCCGACCACGGTGACGTGGAAGTGGCCGGGGATGCGCAGCGTGTTGTGCGCGATGATGTTGATCTGCTGCGTGCCGAGCGTGACGCCGGTGATGCCGCCGAGGAAACCGAAGATCACGAGGGAAAGCGCGGTGGCGGAGAACGCGGGGTTCTTCCACGGGAGCGCCGTCACCCAGCCGAAGATGCCGCTGGTGTAGCCCTTCTCGCGCATCGCGATCTCCACGCCGGCCGGCACGGTGAAGCCGTGGACCATCGAGGCGAGCACCGCCAGGTACATGGCGTACGAAGTGTTCCAGATCTTCCACGTGGCGCCCACGCCGGGGTCAACCAGGAGGTGGTGCGCCGAGGCGAGGTTGATGAAGAGGATGTAGAGGACGAAGGCCGTGCGGCAGACCGCCTCGTTGATCGGGCGCGCGCCAACCACGATGTGGGAGAGCAGATACCAGACCGAGACCATCGCGCAGACGTTGACCTGCTGCGACTGGTGGCCGAGGCCCCACCAGATGAGGCGGTACCACGCGGGATCGGGCTGGGCCGTCCAGCCCATCGAGTAGGTGAAGGTCGGGATCATCACGACCGCACCGTGGAGGAGGGTCACGACCGCGATGATGGCGGCGGCCGTCGCGCCGAAGGTCACGATCGGCATCGAGCCCTCATAGGCGTGGTCGCGCTTCGCGACGTAGAGCGTGGCGAAGAAGTTGAACACACCGGTGAGCGTGCCGACCGCGACAAGGATGATGCCGAGGTAGAAGAGCGGATGCGCGAGCAGCGGCAGGTAGGACGTCATCATCACGTCGGCCTGGCCGGCGAGGATGATGTAATCCACCATCACGGCGCCAACGAGCATCATGAGGAACGAGGCCCAGGCGATCTTGCGCGAGAACAGCCGCGCGTTGAGCGGCGTCGTGCAGGCGAAGTAGAGGATCGCGACCTCGAAGAAGAGGATCCACAGGATCAGCATGTTGATGCCGTGGAAGGTCAGGATGCGGTAGAACCAGTCGACCGGCAACAGGTGCACGGTCTGCCAGCGCGTGAGCGCCAGCAGCAGCGCCGCGATGCCGCCGAGCAGGAGGAAGACGATGCCGCAGACGGCGTTGAGCTTGATGAAGCGCTGGGCGTCGAGGCAGACGCCGAGGCCGGTCGTGCCGCAGACGCGACCAGGGGTGCCGGGCGCGGCGAGGTTGTGGGAGGAAGTGGACATGGGAGGGGCGGTTATTCGACGAAGATTTTTCCGGACATGGCGTGATGCCCGGCGCCGCAGAATTCGTTGCAGACGATGGTGAACTCGCCCTTCGAGGTCGGCGTGATGGTGAGGACGTGGTCGTAGCCGGGCAGCACCTGGAAGTTCATGTTCAGCGGCTGCAGCGAGAAGCCGTGCTGCAGGTCGAGTGACGAGAGGTGCAGGCGGTAGGTCTCACCCTGGCGCAGGCGCAGGGCGGGATACCACTGCCACATGCGGCCGATCAGGTAGGCGTCGCCACCCGCGGGCGGCTCGCAGAGGGGCAGCTCGCCCATCAGGGCGTTGCCGGTCTGGTTCTTGTAGGTGCCGACCTGGTTGGCGGCCACGAACTTTTCCGTGCGGGCGAAAAAGTCGGCGGGTTTGACGGTGTAGGCTTCGCCGGTGCTGTTCTGTTTGCCGCGAAAATGCCAGTACGGCATCATCAGCGACATCACGAAGCACCAGAGGATGGCGCAACCGAGCCAGATTTTCTCGTGGCCGGCCGGACCGTGGAACCAAGGGGTGGTGAGGGGACGCAAGCTCATGGGTGGAAAGGGGATTCAGGGCAGCAGCGCGGGCTTGGTGAGGCAGAGTTCGATCCAGCCCCACACGGTGTAGGACAGGACGGGGATGAGGACGCCGAGGACGAGCAGCAGCCAGGGATTATCCAGCACCTTCTGCCACGGATGTTTCTTGGGTTCGTTGTTCATTGAGGAGGTTATGGGGGGGAACGGACGGGAGGGTTCAGGAGACCGGGAGGGATTCGCGGCGCCACGTGCCGATGCGACGCAGCATGACCGCGAGGAAAAAGACGCCGCCAATCACGGCCACGAGGCCGCCGAGGCCCATGACGCCGAGGCCGAGGTATTCGCCGAGCGAACGCACGTGCTGCTCCGCCCCGTACTGCTTGCGCCCGAGGCCGTAGGCCCCGGCGAGCGCAAATCCGAGGCCAAAGACCGCCTGGCCGCCTCCAAAGAGCATCAACTGCAGGCGGGCGCGCCGCGGCTGCTCCGGGGCCGGACCGGCCGGCGCCACCGCGGTGCAGAAATCATAGGCCGCCGTCATCAACGCGATGGTCACCGCCCCGATCGCGCAGTGGTAGTGCCCCGGCACGAGCGTGCTCGAGCCGCGGATCAATGAACCGAGGATGAATCCCAGTACGGTCAGCGTCGCGCTGCCGGCGAGACCGGCGAAGCGGTAATCGCGCCAGTCGAGCGTCGCGCGGTGCCGCCAGACATGGACAACCGCCACGCCCAGCAGGACCAGCACCACCGGGAAAAGCGTCCAGCGCATCAGGTGCGTCGCCATCGGAAAATAGGCCGTCGCCGTCGTCCCGCCGAAGGCGAGGAACGGCATCACCACCTGCGGCAGCACCAGCGCCGTGAGGAGCGCCGTGGTTGGGGCGGGCGACAGCGCCGCCCGCCCCGTCCACCGCTGCAGGAGATGCAGCCACAGCGCCAGCATGGCGGCGACATTCGCCGCCTGCAGGACGTGGCCGCCACCCCAGAACACCAGTTCGTAGTAGACCGATGAATGCGCCTCGGGGGTTGTGCCCCAGGCGCCGGCGAAAGTCAGGATGGCCAGCAGGTTGGCGGCCGCCGCGGCGCGCAGCGCGATCACGGTGCCGGGCGTCAGCGCCTTTGCGTCCGTGCGCGCCGGCGTGAACAGGGCCCGCGCAAAAAACAGCCCCGCACCCGCGAACCAGCAGATCAACCCGCCGAAGAAAACCGGGTGGTCGATCACCGGCACGTAATTGGAAAGCACCGGCTGCGCGCCGGGCATCACCGCGCCGACCAGCAACCCGGCCACGCCCGTGGCGGCCAGGGTCAGGGTCGCGGCTGTCCACCCCCGGGGCAGCCGCGACCCGAGCGCGAGACCCAAAAAGGCGAGCGTGCCCGCCTGAAACCAGACGACGATCGCGAGATCGACGTGCACCACCAGCGCGCGCTTGAAAAACAGCGGATCCGTAAACAGCCAGCCGAGAAACGGCAGCCGTCCGATCACAAGCATCAGCGAGAGCAACCCGGCCAGCACCAGGCTGCCGATCGCGAGCAGAAACCAGCCCCGCGCCGCCGCGACCCCGGACCGGTCAACGCCCGCCGCAGCGTGCGTGGTCAGTGGCAGCGGTGATTCGAGCACGGGATGATGCGGCAGGGTGACCGTGTGCGGAGGCATGCCCTGTTTGTAGCCGATACCCGCCCGCGCGGCCTTGACGCAGGTCAACGTTTTGCCCCGCCCACCCCGCCCCGCCGCCCAACCCCACCGGTCTTTGTCACGTAATACGTGACAAACCCCCGGCGGCCCGCACCGATTGCTGCGACGTACTTTGCCGCGCACGGGCGCCCCCCTCGCCCCGCCCGGTTTCATCGGACCCAATTCATCATGTAACGTATTACGTTACATGGCGGGCTGCGGATCGGCCGGGCCGTTTGCCGCCGTGGCGGAGTCTATCCATGGATTGCCTGACCGGAAATTCGGGCGTATAATCCCGGTCAAATGCAGCGGGGCCCAGGTTCGCAGCGGGGCATGACGGCGACCATTCTGGCCGTGTTGCTTCTGCTGCTGCCGTCGTCCGCGTTGCCGGCGGAAGCAGGCAACCTCCTACTTTACCCCTTCGCCCGCATGTTCGGTTCGCCATCGGAAAGCGAACTCGCCAAGTGCCGGCAGGCTTTCCGGCAGTGGCAGGCCCGGCCGCCCTCCTGCCTAGTATGCGTGCAACCCGTGCTATGGGTCACCCCGCACCGGGGCGGCCCGACCCGGTCGTATCGATTGGATCGGGCGAACGCCCTCGTCACCCGCCTCGAAAAGCTCGACCGGGTCAGGTTGGTGCTGGCGTTGGATCCGCCCACGGTCGCGCCGGACCCATTCGAGCGGAATCAATTGCGCTATACGTGGAAACGGGCCGCCACGTATGCAAAATACACGGCGCAGCTGCATCCCGCTGAGAGCTATGTGCTCTTCACCGAGGTTTGGGGCGCCGGCGCAAACGTCGCCGCCATCCAGATCTACCTCGTGGATGCCTCCGGCCAGATTGTCTACTGCCGGTTGTTCAACTCGCATCAGTTCGGTCCGAATCTGCATCTCAAGGGACCGACCTGGCTCGATTTTCTGGTGCCGGTATTGCTGCGCGATATGGAACGAGAACCGGAAGAGCTGTTCCCGAAATACGGCGTGGGCTGATGGCGCCCGCACCGACAGTCCGCAGTCATTCTGTTCAACGCCACGCCCTCGCGGACCCCGGAGCACTTGTCACGTAATACGTGACAAGCAGACTTCGGCTTGAACGGGGGTTTTATGGTCGCTTTGCCGGATGGGCGTGTTTCGGGGAGCGGCGGAATTGCTTGATATCGGTCAAGGTGGCGGGGAAGGCAATGCGCTAAGGTGTGGCTCTTCCGTGATGAGTTTTCCCGTCGCCCCACCCCTCACCGCCGATTACGTCCGCTCCGCCTGGCTGGACGCGCTGCGGGCGCTCATCGCGCTGACGAAGCCGCAGCTCGCGTTCATGTCGGTGCTCACCGCGATGGTGGCGTATGGCGCCGCCCGGCCCGCTACGGGCTTCGTCCTCGCCACGCTCATCGGCACCACCCTTGCCGCCGCCGGCGCGCTGTCGCTCAACCAGTGGTGGGAGCGCCGCGCCGACGCCCTGATGCTGCGCACGCAGGGCCGGCCGTTGCCCCAGGGCCTGGTCACACCCGATGCCGCCCTGGGCTGGAGCTCAGCCCTGTCTTTCCTGGGTGTCGGGCTGCTGGCAATGGCGGTGAACGTTTCGGCCGCGGTCATCGCCGCGCTGACCATTTTACTCTACGGCCTCGTCTACACGCCGCTGAAACGCCGCACCCGCTGGGCGACGGAACTCGGCGCCATCTCGGGCGCGCTGCCCCCGCTGCTCGGCAACGCCGCCGCCGGCGACCTGTGGGCCGCGCCGGGCACCGCGCTGGCCGCCCTCCTGCTCTGCTGGCAGATGCCGCACTTCTTCGCCATCGGCTGGCGCCATCGCGCCGACTACCGCGCCGCGGGTTTCAGGCTGCTCCCGACCGTTGACGCCACCGGGCAAAAAACCGCCGCTTGGTCGTTGTTCTACGCCGCCCTGCTCGTGCCGGTCTCGCTCGCACCCTGGATGCTCGGACATCTTGGCGTGATCTACGGCGCGACCGCTGCCGTCGCTGGCGGTATTTTCCTCGCCTGTGCATGGCGGTTCAAATCCGCATCGGGCAACCGGGACGCAAGTGCCCGCCGCCTGTTCTTCGCGTCGATCGTGTACCTGCCGGTGGTGATCATCGCCCTGGCGATTGACCGGCTGGTGATGTAGGGCGGGGCGGCGTTGGCAGCGCGACCGCCCTCGGTCGCAATCCCATGAAGTCATCAAGGCAGCGAGAACGAGAATGAGTACGATCCGGTCATTCTCTTTCTCGTAATCGTTCTCGTTCTCGGCCTTATCCGGCTGTGCCTAATTGCGACCGTGGGTCCTCCTTCGCCAAGCCTACGGAGGGCAAGCGGTCCCGCTCCCAGGCGGCGGTCAGTTCACGCCTGCCCGGGCCAGCGTGCGCGGAAACAGGATATTATTCTCCTTGTGCACGTGCCGGTGCAGGTCGGACTCGAAATCGGCCAGACCGGCCAGCAGCGCGCGGTGCGTGTTGCAGCTCTCCGCGTCGGGCGTGAAGCCGCCGGTGAGTTCGCGCAGGCGGGCGACCGCATTGCCGGCCGACTCGTGCTCCGCCTCCATCACGCTAATGGGATTGGCAATGGACCCGCAGTGGAAACTGCCATCCGCCGCGCCCACCTCGATCTGGCGCACGATGGGAAAAAGATCAGCTCCTCCTTGCGCATGTGGCTGAACATCTCCTCCGCGAGCGCAATGACTGTCTGGTGAACCTCGGCGAGCCGCGCATCGCGCCAGCCGTGCTTGCCGGCCACGCGTCCGGCCATCTCGACCAACCGCGGCAGTTCCGCCTTCACATAAACGTGGTGGGTCTGCTCGATGTGGTCGGCCAGTTACGAAAGGGTCATGCCCGCCGTGTCAGCCTCGATGGGCGCGGCGCTTTCCGCCTCGGCCGCCGTGAGAATCACGACGACGGTGTGGGGATCGAGTCCCTTGCGGGCGCAGGCGGCGGTCAGGGTTTGCTGGCCTCCGCAGCAGTAATCCAGACCCAGGCGTTCGAAGACGCGGGCCAGCGAGGGGCGGGCGACGACGATGTCGCCCAGCTTGGTTTCAGGAGTGAAGGACGGAGCGGTGGCAGTGTTCATGGTGTGGATGAATTGAATCACCCGCACCGTCGCACAACTCCACCCCCGCCGCCTTGAAGTGGATCAAGCAATGAACGCGGAAACAGACCGGAGCCGATCGTTGCCCCGCGAAGAGCCCGAAGAGATTGATTATTGGGTAGGGCCCGGCCTCTGCTTCGCAGTTCGTTTCCATCTATCCGACTGCAATATGTTTCCCCCAGCATTTTATTCGCGACTCCAGCAAACCAGCGCTGCTAACCTGCCGCCGATGCCGACGACCCCCCGCCTCGCCGACCGCAAGCTCACCGGACTCATCGGCACGCTGCGCTGCTGTCAGCTTTTCTCCGGTCTCTCGGCGGAGGACCTCGGGGTCATCGCCGGCTTCGTGGTCGTGCAGAAACTCGCGAAGGACGACTATTTGTTCCACGAGGGCGAACCGGCCCGCGGCTGCTATCTCATCCAGAGCGGTGCCATCAACGTCCATCGTGTCAGCCCCGCCGGCAAGGAGCAGGTGATCCACGTCTTCCGCTCCGGCGAGTCCTTCGCCGAGGCCGCGCTCGCCTCGCCCACCGGGTATCCCGCCAACGCCCGCGCGGTCGAGCCCAGCACCGTGCTGACCATCCCCAAGGCGCCCATCCTCGAACTCATCGGCCGCCGGCCCGACCTCGCCCTGCGCATGCTGGGCTCGATGAGCAGTCACCTGCGCGTGCTCGTCGGCATGCTCGATGACCTCACGCTCAAGGATGTGGAAACCCGCCTGCTCAACTGGCTCGTGAAGCACAGCCGCGCGATTCAAGGCGGCACCATCCGGCTCCCCGGCACCAAGCGCGTGCTCGCCGCCGAACTCGGCACCAGCAGCGAGACGTTTTCCCGCACCTTGGGCCGGTTGCGTGACCAGAAGCTGATCGCCGTCTCCGGCAAGGAAATCACCCTGCGCAATCTGCCCGCCCTCGCCGCCATGCTCCGCCGTAACCTCGGCGAAAACTGAGCTTTAGTGGGTGGAGCGCGTTTTCCCCAACGCACTGGTTTGGGCCGAATTCTCGCTCGCGCCGGCCGGCCGCACCGGCATGTTTCCCCCTTTCATGTCCGAGCCCATTGCCGTTTCACCCGCTCTCGAATCACCCTGGCGCGCCGGGTTGCGTGGCGCGCGGGCCAACCTCCTGCCGGGGCTCGCCCTGCAGGCGGGTGCGCTGGCCCTGGTGCTCGCCTACTACTGGCATCCACCCACCCGTGAGGTGCTCGGCCGCCTCGCGGTCTGGCGCCTCGAACTGGGTTTCACCTTCAGCTTCGTGTCGACGGCGCTGTTCGGCGGACTGCTGCCGCTGCTTTACCTCTGGTCCCGGGCGGCGACGCGGGCGCGTTACGACGTCCGCCAGAGCACCGCGCTGATCGCGCTGTGGGCCTACAAGGGCTTGGAGGTGGATGTCTGGTATCGGCTGATGGCGCTCAGTTTTGGCGAAGGCCATGACGTGACGACGATCGCCTTGAAGTCTTTTTTCGACCAGTTCGTCTACTGCCCGTTTTTTGCCGTGCCGATCACGGTGCTGGCCTACGAATGGATTGAATCGGGCTTCCACCACCGCACCGTCCTGGCTGATCTGCGCGCGCCCGGCTGGTATCGGCGGCGGGGGATGGGCGTGCTGACCTTGAGCTTCGGCGTGTGGCTGCCGGCCGTCTGCATCATCTATGCCCTGCCCACGGCCCTGCAGTTGCCGCTGCAAAATCTCGTGCTCTGCTTCTACACCCTGCTGGTCGCACATCTCACGGAGCGGACCGCCTGAGCGGCCGGCCCGTCCGCTCCGCCAATAGCAACCGGGGCCAGCCGCGCTCCCAAATGATCCCTTCCGCCGTTCTTCAGGAACAATCCACCTCTCCGGTTGCTCTCATCCGGCGATTCACCATTTTGACTTCATGAAAACGCCCCGACTGGCCCTGCTTGCCGCCCTCGTCCTGACCTCCCTGTTGCCCGTCACGGCCGCGGCGCAGGTCAAGGCTACGCTTGTCGCGGACGTCACGTCCGTCCAGCCGGGCCGGCCCTTCACCGCGGCGCTCCGTCTTGAGCATACTCCGCACTGGCACACTTACTGGCTCAACCCGGGCACCGGTCTCGTTACCACGCTCGCTTGGAAACTTCCGGCCGGCTTTACCGCCGGCGCCATCCAGTGGCCCGCGCCCCAGACGCTTGTGGACAAATCCGGCACCATCGTGGGCAATGGCTACGAAGGTGATCTTCTCCTGCCCGTCACCATCACCCCGCCCGCCACACTGCCGCCCGGCACCACTGTCACGCTCAAGACCGCCGCGGAATGGCTGATGTGCGAGGATTCCTGCATGCCGGGCAACGCGGAGCTTCAACTCACGCTCAATGTCTCGGCCGATGCACCCAAGCCGGACGCCACCTTCGGCCCGCGCCTCACGGCCGTCCTCGCCGACCTTCCCCGCGCCGACGCCGGGTGGCAGCTCGCCGCCACCCGCTCCGGCAAAACCATCACGCTCACCGTTGCTCGGGTCCAAACCGGCGCGCACACCCCCGTCAATCTGCGCTTCTTTGCCGACGACAACCTTGTCGCCTATGAACTCCCGCAAACCGTCACACCCGACGGCAAGGGCGGCTTTGTCCTCACGCTCCCTGTCTCGCCCGACGGCCCGCAGGACGCGAAAAATCTCGCCGGTGTGCTCACCTCGGAAAACGGCTGGCGACCCGACGGTGTGCTCCGCGGCCTGCGCGTGGATGTGCCGTTCGGCCAGGCAGGGCAGGTCTCCGGCCTGCCCAAGGGCGGGTCACAGACCCGCCCTGCTGTTGCCGCACCGGCCGCCAGCCTGCTGGGCACCCTCGCCCTCGCCCTCGTTGGCGGTCTCATTCTGAACCTCATGCCCTGTGTCTTTCCTGTGCTTGGCATCAAGATCCTCGGCTTCGTCAACCAATCCGGCCACGACAAGAGGAAGGTCGTCATGCACGGCCTCGTGTTTGCCCTCGGCGTGCTGCTCTCGTTCTGGACGCTGGCCACGGTCCTCGCGATCCTCCGCGCCGGCGGCGACAAGATCGGTTGGGGCTTCCAGCTCCAGTCGCCCGCCTTCGTGTTCACCCTCGCAGCCGTGATGCTCGTGTTCGCGATGAACATGAGCGGCGTGTTTGAATTCGGCCTCAGCGCCACCGGGGTCGGTTCCGGCCTGCAGATGCAATCCGGTTTCGCCGGCTCGTTCTTCACCGGGGTGCTTGCCACCGTCGTGGCGACGCCCTGCAGTGCGCCGTTCCTCGCGCCCGCGCTCGGTGCCGCCCTCGCGCTCTCGACGGTCGAATCGTTTGCGATCTTCACCGCCATCGCCCTCGGTCTGGCTGCGCCCTACCTGCTGCTCTCGATCTTTCCCGGTGCCATCAAAGTGCTGCCCCGCCCCGGCGCGTGGATGGAGACATTCAAGCAGTTCATGGCTTTTCCCCTCTACGCCACGGTCGGCTACCTCGTGTGGGTGCTCGCCGGCCAGACGGGTGACGAGGGCCTGCAAAACGTTCTCTTCGGCCTCGTGCTCGTCGCGCTCGGCATATGGATTTACGGCCGCTGGCACGCCCCCGGCGCCTCCGCCGGTCGCGCGCGCTTCGGCGTCGCCGGTCTCATCGTTGTCGCCGGCGCCGGCCTCTGGCTCGGTTGGCCGCACCCCGTGGGCACCGCGACGGAATCCACTTCCGCCACGCCCGCCATCGTGTGGGAGCCATGGAGTCCCGAGGCGGTCGCGAAGCTCCGCGCCGAGGGCCGCGTCGTCTACGTCGACTTCACCGCGCGCTGGTGCGCCACCTGCCAGGCCAACAAAAAACTTGTGTTCCACTCCGACGACGTGCTGCGGTATTTCGCCACGAACAAAATCGCGACGTTGCGCGGCGACTGGACGAATAAGGACCCGCGCATCACCGCCGAACTCGCGAAATATCACCGCAGCGCCGTCCCCTTCAACGTCATCTGGCTCCCGGGCCAGAACGACCCCATTCTGCTCCCCGAACTACTGACCCCGGGCCTTGTGCTTGACGCCCTGAGGCAAAACTGACCGAACCACGGTCTGCATTACTGCGAGGGCCACTGACGGCGATCTCCCATACCATTTTAACAACCATCCAGCATGAACAACCAGTTCCACGGCCACGACGTCCTTGATTTTATGATCGCCTCCGGCGAGACCTACACGCGCACCACCCTGGCCGGCGCCATGCACGCCAAGTTTGGTTCCGGGGCGCGCTACCATACCTGCTCGGCCGACAACATGACGGCCGAACAGCTGATCGAATTTCTCGTCTCCCGCGGAAAATTCCAGGGCGGCGAAGATGGTTTTACCGTCGCCACCGACCGCGTCTGCCAGCACTGATTCAGGCTTCCGCCGTTGACCGTAGGCGAGTGAGTTCGCTCGCACTCCGGCATCTGTCATCAGCCCAGCGCTTTCTTTAGCTCCTTCAGGTAGCCGAGGCCGTGGCGTTTCTCAGGGAGCAGGAAGCTATACTCGGTCCACTCGTTCCAGGCGTTGACAAACACCGCGAAGGGCTGGCGCGGGTCGTTCTGCACATGCTCGGCGGCCTGACGGCAGAGTTTCCCAAACAACCGCGGGGTGTTGCCGACCACGAGGTGGCAGTAGGGATAGTCGTGCCCGCCGGTGCGCTTTGATTTCGGAAACGGCCAGGCCAGTTTCTGGTCGCAGCGCATCGTCACATCCCAGCCCATCGTCACGACCGGGCAGTGCGGCAGCGCGGCGGCCGCCATTTCCTTCCATTTGCGGGGGTGCGCCTCCACGACATCCACATATTGCTGAACGAGCCCACCGTTCTTCGCCCCCGTCGAGGTGATGTTGTAGGTGGTCGTGCTATGAAAGCCCGCTTCCTTCAGCATGGCGGCGGAGTCCGGGCTCCAGAGCATGGCGTTCCAATGCAGCGGCGGCAGGCCGGCCGCGCGCAGCCGCCGGTCGATCCGGGCGAAGAGCCGGCGCGTGGCCGCGGGCCCGCCGAGTTGCTTCACCATTTCCTCGGGTTGGAAGAGGCTGAAAAACAGGCGGCCATCGACGACCCAGTAGTTCGGCTGGCGGAAATATTTCTCGGCGGCGTAATCAATCACGCGCCCGAGGTCGCGCGGCGAGTGGCGCATGGGCAGCCACGAGTTCCACGGCTGGTCAAAGGGCGCGGGAAAATAGTCCGCCCAGTGGTGGTTGGCCCACATGAGGGCAAACTTCAACCGGTGGCGGTTGGGCGCCCGGAGAAAGCCGCGTTCGAGCGCCTCCTCCATCAGTTTCACGCCGCTATACCAATACCAGTCGAAGATGAAGACGTCGATGCCGTGATCGGCGGCGAGCTTGATTTCGCGGGCGGCCCAGCGTGGATCGCTTTCGTCAAAACAGCCCCAGGTCGGCTTGAGCGGGAGCCGGTGACCCTTGAAGCGCGGGAGGGCGTTTTTCACCAACTCCCATTCGCACCAACCCTCGCCTTTCCACGCGCTCGCATGGTCGTAATTGTGCCAGAGCGGGCAATAAATGACCGCAACCTCCGGACCTTGTTGTGATCGTGCCATGCTGCAGCTTGGGGTTACCGCAACCCGAGCAAGTCCCGTTTCGCCGGGGAGGCAAGCCGGGGATCACCCCGCGGACACACGGGAGCGCCGTTGCACTCGCGCGTAAAAGACCAAAACCAACCGAAACTCAGCCGCGGTAATCCGCCATCTCCTGGACCGTCGGCATCTGGTAGCTGATCTTGCCCTCGATAATCTCACGCAGGGCGATGTCCTCGGCGGACAGCTTCTCGAGCGACTCGATGAGCGCGCGATGCCCGCGACGCAGCTGCTTCACGCGGCGCGACACCAGATTGACCAGAATGTTCGGATCATCGATCTTGAGCAGGGCAGCTTTAAGGTAGTCGTCTCTCATGGGCGGATGGCGGCCGGGGCGGTCGCGGGGACAAAAGGTTGGCTGATTTTCATTAAGGTTGTCGCGTGAGTTTGTCATTATTGAAATAATCCGCCCCAAGCGCTACGCCTAATCTTCCAACCCGGCCCGGCCCGCCGTCGTGTTGTTCCCCGGCCATGGACTTGGGCCGAATAAAAAAATGGCCGGGAGCCGGCAGTGGCCGCGCGTTTGGCTTGGGCACCGGGCCTTTCGACCCGCCGCCGCCGTCAATTCCGGATCGCTTGGGCGGGCGTGCAATTCGCCGGCGGCAGCAACTCGCGGAGTTCGTTGGGCCGGCCGGCGCGCTTCTTCAGGACAAACGCATCGACCAGCCGGCCGGTGGCGCTATGGGCCTCGTAGTGCAGTTCGTCGGGCGCAACGTGGATGACCTGGTAAAGCTGTGTGTTCTCGGCCACGCGCACGGCGTAGGTTCCCTGGGCCGCAGCATACATCTTGGGCCCGCCGACGGAAATGACATGGACGGTGCCGATCGCCGGATCGTAAGCCTGACTGTAACCGGAGGGCTGATTGCTGGTGCCGACGCGGCCGGTTGTGTCGCCGCTGCGGGCATACGTGTGATCGTGGCCGTTGAGCACCAGATCGACCTTGAATTCATCGAACACCGGTTTCCACAGCGCGCGCAGTGCGGCGTTGTCGCGGTTCCGGACCGGTGTAAAGATCGGGTGGTGAAACGCGAGAATGGTCCAGCGCTGGGGATTGCGGGCGAGCACCCCGCGCAACCAGGCGACCTGTTCCGCCTGCAGGCGGTTGGAATTGAGCGCAATGATCCGGGCGCCCTGATAGTCGACATAGTAACAAGACTCCTCGAGGCCGGCGGGCGCGCCCTGTTCGGGCAGCGTGAACTGCGCCCGCCAATGACGGGTGAGCGTGCGGGTGCCCGCGTTGGCCTCGTCCTTGAAATGCTCATGGTTGCCGGGCGTGGGCACGACCGGGATCGTGGCGTTGACCCACGCTGGCGCGCCGAACCACTCGCCCCACCCGGCATCGCTATTGGCCAGGGTGGTCAGATCGCCGGCGTGCAGCGTGAACGCCGCCCGGGGCGCGTCGCGGAACGCTTCGCGGAAGACCCGCGACCAGTGGCTCTTGATGTCGTTCTGGGCGTCGCCGAAATAAACGAAGGTGAACGGGCGCGGCTCCCGGCTGGCGGTGCGGAAGTGAAACCACTCACTCCAGTTGACCCCATCGCCCACCCGGTAGGCATAAAGCGTGTCGGATTGAAGCTCGGTGAAGGCGACGCTGTGGTAGCGGGCGGCGCTTAAGTCACTCGTGAAGTCTTCCGTGCGGGCGGGGACAGTGACGGGCTTGAGGCTGTAACCATGGTCGTTCGCAATGGCGATTTCCGCCACCGCACTGGCGCTGCTCGGGTCGGTGCGCCAGGTGACCGCCTGCGTGGTGGCGGGGTCGCCGGCCCAGGTGAGCACGATCCGGTCGGGGAGCGGACGCGGGGCATGGGCGAGCTTGTCGGCATAAGGCGTCGGCTGCCCTGCGGTCGGATGCTCATCGGGCTGCGCGGGCAGGGTGCGGGGGAGGGCCAGCAGGAGGCAGTAGACGGAAAGGGAAAATTTCACAGGAGCAGATTGGTGAGATTAAATGGGTGCTGCGGATCAAGGTGCCGGGAGGACACTTTCACCTGACCACGCCTGGCTGTCGAGATCGTGGGCAAGGGCGGCAGGGCTGGCCGGCCGATTTTTCCTGCCCGGTGGCCGGTCAGGCCTCGCGGGACCACTTTTTGCCGTAGATCGAGGTGACGGCGAGCACCGGGTAGTCGGGCGCGTGGATGACCAGTTCGTTGCCGACCATGCGCACCTTCACCTCGGGACGGAACGGAATTTCCGGCCGCTTCGGATTGCCCCACGCCGGGATGGCCACCGCCGCCTCCAGCCCGTGTTTGTCACCCGCATAACTGAAGCCATAGGACCACGGCCGGAGCAGCGTCCACTGGCGTGAATTCTCGACCCAGAGATCGTGCCAGCCGATGACGACACCCAGATCCGGCGCCGGCGCCGCCAGCGCCGCCTGAAACGCCGCGGTGTCCGTCACCCGCGCGCCGAGCTGCGCGAGATCGTGCGCCTCCCAGACCGTGCCGCAGATGAGGTCGTAGTCGTCGTGCCACTCGGTCGCCGCCACAATGAAACCGTAGTCGTTCTGGTAATGCGCCAGCGTCGCATCCATCGCGGCCAGAAACGGCTCGGCCTCGGGGAGCGGCGTGACCGCGGCGAGTTCGCGCAGCACGCGGAGAAACAAGCCGCCGCCTGCCACCAGCATCGGGGCCTGGCTGACACGCCACACTCCCTGCACGCGATCACAGGTGCGGTGCAGCCGCAGGCAGCCGCGGTCGTCGCGCCACGCGTGGCGCATGACGTGCCGCGCCATCTTCACCGCGGCCTGCAGCAGAACCTCGTCGCCGCTCAGCCGCCAACCGTGCAGGTAGGCGGGCAGTATCACGCCGTAATACTCCGCCGGCTCGATGTAGTCGGGCAGATTGGTCGCCCGCAGCATGCCGCCGCTCTCGGCGTCGGGCAGGCCGGAGACAAAGTGCTCCCGGAGGTGAAGGTGCAGGCCGCGCAGCAGCAGGTCGCGCCAGCGGGCGTCGGCGCCGAAGGTCTGCATCCACTCCGCCATCGCCCAGAGCCCCGCGCAGTCCTGGTTCACGGTGCCCACCAGCAGATGCCCCTGCGCCTCCGGCTGGCCGGCCTCGCGCAGGTAGCTCTCCAGGTTGCGCCGCACGACGTCGCCGATGCGCGTTTTTTCCGCGGCGGTGAGCGTATGCGCCGCGACCCGGGCATAGTAGGACAGGCTCAGGTCCTGCAGGAAATTGTCCACGGCCGCGGCATTGAAGCGCCGGCCGAGTTCCGCCCCGCAATTGTCCCAGCGGTCGCCGGCCATGAAGGTCGTGAGGACAAAGCGCACCCAGTCGCGCCCCATCACCTCGACTTCCGGCACCCTCGTATGCGCCGCGAGATCGGCGAGTCCGAGCAGGCCGGGCGCACCCCATGCCGAGTAACCCGTGTAGTGGTCCTCCACGACCGCGGGATGGATCCGCCACACCGGATGGGTATGCACGCCGTGCAGCGCGCCGTCGGGGGCCTGCCAGGTCTGCAGGTAGCGCAGCAGCCGGCCGGCGGATTTTTCGACGGAGAATGCGTTCATGCGGGGGCCTCCAGGCCGAGCGCCTTGCGCGCATTCAGACCTGGGATCTTCCGCTTGGCCA
>CAJBES010000317.1 GCA_903952145.1 uncultured Opitutaceae bacterium
ACACGCAGAAAGGAGTCATTCCCACCACCAAACTCAGATCACCCCGTCGATAATCACCTCGGGGTGGGTCAATTCTGGACGGGCGAAAGTGGGTCAAATCTCGACGGGCGTTGACAAGAGCAGGTCACGCACCAAGGCGAGGTGCTCCGCGTCGGTGACGCCTTGGCGCGAGCCCGGTGGCGCATCGCCGGCCGGCCGGCGTGCGCCATCGAGGGGGTTGAGCCAGTAAACGGGGCAGCCGGCGGTTGCGGCGAGTTGCGCGAGGTCGTAATGACGCAGCACGCCGGGCAGAATCAGGTCGTGCGGCCAGGCGAAGGCCTCCGTCGTGAGCAGGGCGGCGTAGCTCGCAGGGGCGTTGTGCAACACGACGGCGGCGAAGGTGCCGGGCAGCAGGGCCGCCAGGTGCAGCGCCACCGGTCCGGCGGCACCGGTCGCACTGAGCACGGTGCGGGGTCGTGGTGGCAGCGCTTGGGCGAGTTGCCAGGCGTCGCGGAGACGTCCCGCTTCGGGGGCATCGCCGAGGGCCGCGCCCACGTAGGCGGCAAAGCGGTCGGTTCCGCCCCAACACACGGCTTCGAAGGGCCGCGGGGCCATCGTCGTCTCGCCGCGGCCGCGCAGATCGGCGGTGAGCAGGCAGGCCTTGGGACCTTCGCGGTCGAGATGGCCGATGGCCTCGGTGAGCCAGCCGCCGCGTTCCAGTCCGGCCATGCGACCGGCCTCGTCGAAATGCCAGAGGGCCGGACAGGCTGCGCCGGGATCAACCAGAGTGACCGGCACGGTGATGCCGGGTTCGGTGGTGACGAGCCATTCCTGCCAGGTGTGAAACCACGTGCGCTGGGCAGGACTGCGTGCGCCGATTGCCGGCGGCGGGAGGGTGGCAGCGAAGCCGTTCAAGCGGCGGATGACCTCAATGGTCGGTGCGGCCGGCCGGGATTCCGCCAGGGCCGCCGCCCGGTCGAGCGTGAGCGAGCGCATGTGGACCGCGGGGTTGGGCCGGCACTGCATCGCCGCCGGATCCAGCAGCGGAAAAGCGGCCTCCACCGGCTCGGGCAGCGGGCCGCCGGCCGGCAAAGACCACCATTGCCGCAGCCAGCGGACGAACTCCCGGGCCTGGCGCAGGCTGTAGGCGTGCCCGCCCTCATCAGCCAAAAAACGAAACCGGTCCGCGGCACCCGTGGCGGCGTAGTGTGTCGCGATCCGCGCCGCATCGCGGGTGGTTTCCCCGATGTTGAAAATCTCGTCCTCCCGGCCGGCCATCAGCAGCAGCGGGCGGGGGGCGAGGGCGCAGCACAGGTCGAAATCATCGAGCCCGTCGCGCAGGCGCCCGGGCATGAGGGTTTCCGGGCAGGAGGCGTAGCTGAGGTCGAGCACGAGCCCGGCCTGGGGGGCGTAGCAGCAGGAAGGGCTGATGACCGTGATGCGGTCATCCAGCAGGGCGGCGAAGACTGAGCTGTGACCGCCGCCGGAGACCCCGGTGGCCGCGACCCCAAGGCGGCCGTCCACCTCCGGCCGGCCGAGCAGGTAATCGATGCAGCGCAGGGTGTCGCCCACGAAGTAACGGCTCGAGGTATCGCCGGTCAGATAACAGCGGACCCCGTCGGCGAAATGGTCGTTGCCCGGCTGTTTCTCGCCGGCCATGCCGGGCGGATCGAAGGTGATCGCGGCAAAACCGGCCCGGGCAAAATATTGGCAGGGCAGCTGGTAGGAAGGCTCGGTCTTGGCCGAGTGCCCGACGGACATGATGATCGGCGGGTAGGGCGGCGGAAGGCCGGCCGGCAGAAAGAGCGTGGCATTCACCTCCCAGCCCGGGTGTGATTCGAAGAGAATATTTTCGTAACGATAACCGGGACCGTGACCGGTGCCGACCACGCGGGCGCGGAGCGGGGTCGATGTGAGCAAAATTTTCAGGTCGTCGTAATAGTTGGCGAAGGTGGTGCGGATGTCCGCGCCAGCTGCCGGCCAACGCCCAGCCCCCGCGGCCAAGGCTGCGTGACCGCGCGCGACCAGGTGGCGGCGCAACATTTCGTGGGGTTCGGGGAAGGGGTGATTGCTCATCATTTGGTGGTTAACGCGCAGTAGGTCGCGACCACCGGCAGATCGGCGGCGGCGAGATCGAGGGAGGCAAGCTCGGCCGGTGCGACCCAGCGCAGGGCGATGTGCTCATGCGGCTGGGGCTCGGGGCTGCCCCGGGCCAGCCGGCCGGTGAAGGGGATCATTTCGATGGTTTCCGCGTAGGCGTGGTTGAAGCGCGGCAGCGCGCGGGAGAGGGCAAACTCGCAACCAAGTTCCTCGCGCAGCTCGCGGACGATGGCGGCTTCGGGCGACTCGCCGGGCTCGACCTTGCCACCGGGAAACTCCCACTTGAGCGGGAGGTGCTTGTGCGCGGGGCGTTGGGCGACGAGCACCAGGCCGTCGCGTTCGATCAAGGCACAGACGACGGGGATGGGCGGTGGAACGGAATGCGCAGCCATGATAGGAAGGGGTGAAATCTGCGCGGGCCGTGGGCACCGGGGCAACAACACATTGGACGCATGTCCGGGGCAAGGCGGCCCCGGTGCCGGCCCCTTGAAACTTTTGCTGGGTTGCCGGGTTATGGGTGCATGAAAACTTTCCTAAAGATTCTGGGTCTCACCCTGCTGGCGCTCGTGGTCATCAAGCTGTTTCCCCTGCTGATGATCCCGGTGCTGATTGCGGCGGCCGCACTGTTGGTCGCCGGGTTGATCCTCGCCGGTGGTCTGGCCGTGGTGCTGGCGGTCATCGTGGCGCTGGCCGCGGTGCTCTCACCGATCTGGCTGCCGGTGCTGGCGCTGATCGGCTGCATCGCCCTGGTCCGGCGCAAGCCGGCCCGGGTGGCCTGAGGTTCAGGTCCCGTGTCCCGACGGCGCCTGTCTACATCCTCCGGATAGTCCGGCGGCAATTAATCAAAAGCATGGCCGTAAAAAACACAAAGGCCGCGAAAAGAGAAATAGCTGGATTCGCCTCTATTGGGCTTCTGGTGGCGAAACTGGATTGATCCGACATCTGGCCGAGACAGCGGCTACGCCTGAAGGTGTGAATTTTGGCTGAGATTCAGGCTGACGGCCGGCCCTACGGCGGTTTTCCTGAGGTTTCATGGCTGACGCCCTTCCTTCAGCAATCATCGCCGGCATCAGTTTCATCGGCCGCACCGGCGGGGTGGTGAAGGCGCTAGCCGGTTTTCGCAAGAGACACCATACGGTGCCGGATGCGGCGAATGTGGTGACGCAGGCCTTCCTGGGGAAAATCTGCGCCGCCGAACTCGGTGAACAGGCCGAGGTCCTGTTTCAAAAGATTCACACCGGTTTGGGTTACAGGCGCAAGGACCTGTGGCTGGCCCTGACCCCACCGACGGCGGTGCTGACGGCGAAGGACTTCACGGTTGAGATCGGCTATGCCTTGGAGGCAACAAACCCCGCCCGCTATGCGGTGATGCTGACCCTGCACAGCCTGCGGAATGGTGAGCTGGCCCGGACCGAGGAGTTTGCCGCGATCTTTGCGGCGATGTTCACGGAGATATCGTTCGGCCTGAAAAAGGGCGCGCGGGTGGAGGCGATGATTGACGCCATCGAGGCCCTCGACGGCAAAGGCGGACTGGGCGTGGCGTATCCCGCGGACTGCCATGAGTGTCGCATCAGCGTGGCGGGGGTGGCGGCGGAGGTGTGCTGCACGGGCGCGACGCTGGACATGGTTTTTTCCCGGGCCGGCTCACCCCGGGAGCTGATGGCGGAATTTGCGGCCGTGCGCGGCGCGTTTGCCGTCAGCCGCGAACTGGCGGGGTTGATCGGGTAGCCGAACGATGCCGGTTACAGCGCTGCAGATGGGCGGACCGCTGACCGGACTGCAAATACCCGAGGGCGCGTTGCCCAAATCCGATTTTCGGCCGCGGCATGGTGGCAGGCACCTGCGTCAGGCATTTTGATCCGGGCCACACGCCTGCGAGGCCCAACCTCGTTGTAGGTTTGGTCAACTGGAGAGAAGGTCAGACGGCGGGAGTGACCGGCAGTGCCCAGCGCTGGTTGTGACGGGACGAGTGGATGCTGAGACCGGAATCCGCGACGGCAACGGTGAGACGATCCTCGCCGATGGTCCCGACGTGGAGATCTCCCTCCCGGGTCCAGGCCACTGCCTGAGGGCCGGGTTGCACCGAAAAGAGGGAGAGGAAGCGGCAGTGGTCACCGGTGAGCAGGGTCTCGAAATAGGGGCATTGGCGCCCGGGGAGGATGCCCCCGAACTGATCCTGATTCCATGGGGCGTGGTAACCATGGTTGGCCACCCGGTGGACCGTATCGCCACCGGCGAGGTTCAGCACCTGCGCCGCCAATCCCACGCGTCCAACCTGCAGGCTGAAGCCGCCGTGACCATCGGTTGCCGGTAGATTGGCGGTATTCCAGCGCAGGGAGATGGACTCGGCAGCATCGAGCAGGGCTTCGTCCAGCACCACGACGAATCCCGGGTGCACGTGCAGGACCGTGCGCTGGCAGCGTTTGACGCCGGCCCAGGCCTCGGTCGTGTCGATGGTCCAAAGGCCACCCCAGCGATCGTCAAAAGTGGCGGCGACGATGTGCCCCTGGGCGTGGAGGGCGCGTTTGCCATGCAGAGGACCTTCCGTGTATTTCGGATGGAGTTCATAGCAGGACTTCATCTCACGTCCGCCAAACTGGAGGATGTTATGGCCGATGACACCGGCGTCGAAGTAGCGAAAGCGATCCTGGGTGAAAAAGCCCGCAGGGTAGGTGGTCGCGGGCGTGCCCCAATCCACGATCAGGGGCAGACCTTCGCCGTAGATCACCACCTGGCCCGGATCGTTGTGCTCATGGTTATCTTCGCGTCGGGCCTTGCTGCCCACGACGGAAGCGGTCCGGTCCCAAGCCCAGGAGGTGCGGCTGGATATGAGGGCCCCCTGTTCCCGGAAAGCATGGCCGAGCGGCAGGCGGCCCGAGGGTGGACATGGCGGCAAATCGGAGTCGAGAAACAGCAGTTGCAGGGGATCCGCCATGGGGGAACGATGATACAAGGCGTAGTCCTGCAGGACGCCATCGTGGGTAGCCGCAGCGAGAGCCGGCATCCAGTCGGCCTTCAATGGGGCTTGGGCGTGGCCGTCGCCGAAGGCGAAGAGATGCCCGGGAGGAACTGTCATGTAAGCGAACCAGCGGGCGATGGCGGGAAAGGGCGCGGCGGCCAGGCGGTTTTCGCGGCCGCCGGTCCAGCCCAGGCGGGCGGTGTAGTAGTCCACCGCAAGGCCGATGGCGACGGCATACCCGAGACCCTCGTTGAACTCACCTTCGCGCCCGAAATCCTCGAGGTGACGCTCCATCAAGGGATTGGCATAATCGATCAGGCTCTGCGCATCGGGATGGAGTCCATCGAGGGCCATGCCGCAGATACCGAGACCGCCGACGATGCAGGTCAGCCAGTTGTTGTTCACCTCGATCCACCACGGTTGTTCCGCAATGGCTTTTTGGAAAGGACGGATGGCCCGTTTCTCCAGACCTCGAACCAAGGTTTCGAGTTCGGTCGGGGTGAGGTGAGGGCGCAGCCAGTTGAGCATCAGACTGACGTCCTTCGCCAGCGTGCCGGTGCGCAGGTGGACATCGTTTTTCTTCAGATCAACGCTCTTTTTGAAGGTCTGGTCATCTCCCGCCATGCGGGCGACATGGTTCCATGCCGGGTATTCTTGATCGTCGAAAAGTACATCCGTCTGCCGGAGCGCAGCGGCGATCCATTGCCGGTCGCCCTCGATCAGAAACATCAGGGCGTGACGCAGGATGCGCAACCCGACGGCCCGGCAAAGGGAATAGTCCATCGCCAGGAGTTTTGCGCTGTAGGTATCGCGCCCGGGGAAGACGGAATCAACCAAGTAGGGCGGCAGGTCGCGTTCCCGGGCGGCGGCAGCGCGGATCTCCGTCCAGACCGGTGCGCCCGTCGGCGAGGCGATGATCCGCCTGATCTCCGCCAGTCGTTGGCCGCGCAAGGTGGTATCGGGGGAAAGGATGATTGAAGGTTCCATGATGAAGGACGAATTAGGGCCAAGGCCGGAGCGCCAGTTGAGGCCGATGGGGCCACTCCAGCAACCCTCAAGCCACAAAAAAACAACCTCTCCAGTGACGGAGAGGTTGTGATGGTTCCCGGAGGGCCGGGGAGGATGATGGGGATCGCTTAGCCGATCATGTCGGCCACGAAGGCGCGTTCCTCGACGAGTTCCTTGTTGGTTGCAGCGAGCCTGGACTTCGCAAAGTCGTCCATCGCGTAGCCGGTGATGACCTCGTAACTGCCGGCGGTCGTCGTGCGCACGGGCATGCCGGCCCAGACATTGGCATCGAAGCCGTAGTGGCCGTTGCTCTTGACCGCGACGGAGTGGA
>CAJBES010000318.1 GCA_903952145.1 uncultured Opitutaceae bacterium
AACCACGCCCCGCAAACATCCTCGCATGTTTTTCCTGCAGAAATTCTGCCACGGCGTGGCTGTTCTTGGTATCAACGGGAGGAATCATGCCTGGGATTTCTGGTTGGTCATGCAGGGCTATACCATGAAACGGCTGCGATTAGAGATTTACGGCGACTCTGAGCCAAGCCTAATTAGGAGGTTATACCATATGATCTTGGGGCTTACAGGCGGGATGGGGTGTGGAAAGTCAACCGTGGCAGGGATGCTGGCGGAGGCGGGCTTTCTGCGCATCGATTCGGATGCGCTGGTGCGGCATCACGTGCTGACCTCACCCGATGTCTGCGCCGCACTGCGTGCGCGGTTTGGTCCGGATGTGTTCCATCGCGACGGCACGGTGGACCGCGGACGGCTGGCGGAGGTGGTCTTTGCCAGCGAGCCCGAACGGCTGTGGCTGGAAGACCTGATCCACCCGCGGGTGCTTGATTATTGGCGGGGGCAAATCGGCGCCGCTCCACAGGCCAATTGGGTAATCGAGGTGCCGTTGCTCTTCGAAAAGCAGTTGGAGAATTGGTTTGATTTCACCGTATGTCTTGCCTGTGCTCGGGAGCAGCAACTCGCACGGCTGGAGCAACGGGGTCTGCCGGGACCGCTCGCCGAGCAACGAATCTCCAAGCAACTGCCTTTGGCGCAAAAAATTGAGCTCTCCGACTTTGTTCTGTGGAACGACGGTTCTGTCGCCTTTCTGCAGGCGCAGGTTGATGTGCTGATCGCCACCCTACCCAAGAACTCCTGACCGCCTGACGCATCACGCTGCGCGTCAGGCCAATATATTTCCTACATGTCCATACCCTCAAAAACCGCCGACACCGCCTCAGCCGAGCAGAAGAAGATCGTGCGTCGCCGTCCCCGCACGACAAAAGCCAGGCCCGCCAAAGGCGCGTCCGCCGCCCCCGAGGTCATGGTTAGGCCTGAGTCCCCGCCGCCGGTGCAAGAGACCCCGTCCCCGGTGCCAGCGGCTCCGCCGCCCCGGCCCGAACCCGCAGTCCGCGAGGCAATGAAAGAGCCTCAGGCTGAACAGCCCGCTGTCTCACCGGCAGAGTCACCAACCCCGCCGGCGGCCGCGGAGCCGGAAGTTTTCAGTGGAAAACCGGCAGGCGGGCAGAGCAATGGCGAGGTCCAGCCACCGGCCGAGGGGAATCAATATGGCGGTCAAGGCGGTTACAGCGAACGCGGGTTCTGGAAACGCAACAAACGGGGCAAGCGTGGTCGCCATGGCTGGCAGCCGGGGGGTGGCCCGCCGCCGCGCGAGCAGTTTCCGGTGCAACCGCCTCCGCCGAGCAACATCCCGGTTTACGGTGAACTGCCAAATCCCTCCCGGTTTGCCGATCTGACGGCGCTCGACGCCCTCGCGAAGGTGGTTTCATCCGGGCCGGGCGAGGGGCTCTGGCTCGATGAACTCTTTGTGCTGAACCTGGCCGATCTCACGGCTTTTGCCCGCAAGTCCGGCATTGCCGTTGAGGGGGCACCGGGCCGGCGTCAGCTCCTGCCGCAGATTTTCGCCGCCGTGGACGCGGCCAAGACGCCGCTACGCGATCGCGGCTATATCGACCTGACCGACCGCGGGGCGTTCATCGTGCACACGCACGTCAACTACCGGCTCTATCCCGAGGATCCCTATCTGCCGGAGAGCCTGATCCTGCGCTACGGCCTGAAGCGCGGACACCAAGTCGAAGTGCTGTTGCAGGCACCGCAACCGGGGGAACGCTGCCCGTCGGTGGTTCGGATCGACAAAGTGATGGGCGGAGCTCCGGAGGCCATCGCCCGGGTCACACCCTTCGAGGAACTGATCCCGTATTATCCCCTGCAGCGCATCCTGCTGGAATCGGAGGTCGTGCAAAAGGATGTGTCCATGCGCGCCGTGGATATATTGACCCCCATCGGTTTCGGCCAGCGGGCGCTGATTGTGGCGCCGCCGCGCACCGGCAAGACCGTGCTGCTGCAGAACATTGCCAATTCCATCACGGCCAATTCGCCCCAAGCCCGGCTCATCATTCTGCTCGTGGACGAGCGGCCGGAGGAAGTGACCGACTTCCGCCGCCACACCAAGGGGGAGGTGGTTTCCTCCACCTTCGATGAGTCCCCCGAGAGTCATGTGCATTGCGCGGAGATGGTGATTGAGAAAGCCCGCCGCCTGATCGAGCAGGGCGAGCACGTGGTGATTCTGCTCGATTCCATCACGCGACTGGCCCGCGCCTACAACGCGCTCACCGGCAACCAGGGCAAGACGATGTCGGGCGGTCTCGAATCCAATGCCCTCCAAAAGCCGAAGCGCTTTTTCGGTTCTGCCCGCAACATCGAGGGCGGCGGCAGCCTGACCATCGTCGCCAGCGCCCTGGTGGACACCGGCAGCCGCATGGACGAGATCATCTTCGAGGAGTTCAAGGGCACGGGCAACTGTGAGCTGCACCTTGACCGCGGCCTCGTGGAACGCCGGATATTCCCGGCGATCAACATCGACCGCTCCGGCACCCGCAAGGAGGAGCTCATTTACCATCCCGACGAATTGCAGCGCATCTACGGCCTGCGCCGTGCCATGCAGGGCCTGGGCCCGATCGAGTCGATGGAGATGCTCATCACGCGGTTGAAAAAAACCAACTCGAACGCCGAGTTCCTGCTCAGTCTCCGCTGATCCCAAACGGCGGTAGTTTCCGCGATGACTGCCCACGCCCACGCCGACGAGCAACTGCGGCAGTTGGCCGTGGCAAGTGGGGTGCTGACCGCGGAGGCGGGGGCGGCGGGCGGCATGGAAACCGGCCGGGTGCTCGAACTGCTCGCCGGCAGGTTTCACCTGGGCGTGGTGGATTTGTCGCAAGTGCGGGTGGCGCCGGAGGTGCTCCGGCTTGTGCCGCGGGAATTGGCGGCGCGCCACCGGCTTTTGCCGTTCGCCCGGGACGGCGAAACCCTGCGCGTGGCGCTCGGCGACCCCTGGGATACCGACGGTACGGACAGTCTTGCCCACCTGCTCGGCCTGAGCATTGAGCCCGTGTTGGCGGCGCCGTCCGACATTCTGCGGGCGATCGACCAATTTTACGGCAAGAAGGCGGGGCAACCGGATGAGCTTCGCGTCCCTCCATCCGCTGCGGTGTTGCAATCCGCAGACCCGGTGAAGCCAACGGCAGCTGATGCGGATGCCCCCATTATCAAGCTGGTGCATGGGATCATTGTTGAGGCCGTCCAGCGCCGCGCGTCTGCCATCCACTTGGAACCGCTCGAGCGACGGCTGCGGATCCGGTATCGCATCGACGGCGTCCTGCAGGAGACCGAGAATCCCCCCAAGCGGTTGCAGCTGGCGATCATCTCCCGTCTGAAGATCATGGCCAACATCAGCATCGCCGAGAAGCGTTTGCCCCAGGACGGGCGCATCCAGATCTCGGTGGGCGGCCGACCGCTTGACCTGCGGGTTTCTTCACTCCCAACCGCACACGGCGAGAGCATTGTGATGCGCATTCTGGACCAGGAAAATCTCAAGCTCGGTCTGTCCGAGATGGGCTTGCTGGAGGACGATCGCGTCACGCTGGAGCGGTTGATCACCCTGCCCGACGGGATTTTGCTGGTCACCGGACCGACCGGCTCGGGCAAGACGACCACGCTTTACGCCTGTCTGCATCACATCAACCAGCCGAACCGCAAGATCATCACCGTTGAGGACCCGGTGGAATACCAGCTCAACGGCATCAACCAGGTGCCCGTGAGGCAGGAAGTCGGCATGACCTTCGCCTCGGCATTGCGTGCCATGCTGCGACAGTCGCCCAACGTCGTCATGGTGGGCGAAATCCGCGACTTGGAAACGGCGGAAATCGCGATCAACGCCTCCCTGACCGGACATATGGTTTTCTCCACGCTCCATACGAACGACGCCCCCGGTGCCGTGACCCGGCTCATCGACCTCGGCACCAAGCCCTACCTGGTTTCGACCTCGTTCCGCGGCGTGATGGCCCAGCGACTGGTGCGACGGATCTGCCCAACCTGCAGCCGCCAACACGAACCGACGGCGCAGGAGTTGCACCTGCTGACCATCGACCCCGCCCTGGCGGTCGGCGCGAATTTCCGACGCGGTGCCGGTTGCCCCGACTGCCGGGGCACTGGCTACTTCGGCCGCATGGGGATTTTTGAGATTTTTACGGCGAGTGATGTGATTCGCGGCATGATCCATGCCGGCGCCACAGCGGCGCAGCTGCGCGAGAAGGCCCGTGCGGAAGGGATGCGGACGATGCGGGAGGATGGCGTGAGAAAGATCATCGCTGGTTTGACCACGGTGGAGGAAGTTGTTTCCATCACCGTCGCCGACGCAAATTAACCCACCTACCACCACTATGAGCTACGAAATGAACGAACTGCTTGATCTTGTCGTCGAGCAAAACGCCTCGGACCTGCACCTGCAGGTCGGTCTGCCGCCGACCTTGCGCCTGAGCGGCAGCATGACGCCGATCGAGGGCGATAACCTCACCCCGGCCGACACCGAGAAGCTGATGCTATCCATCACCCCCGACAGTCACATCAGCAATGTGAAGCTAAACGGTGGCGCGGACTTCGGTTTCGCGTTCGGCGATAAGGCCCGCTTCCGTGTCAGCGTGCTCAAGGCCAAGGGCAACTATGGCATGGTCCTGCGTCAGATTCCTTACAAGATGTTCAGTCTGCGCGACCTGGGCCTGCCGGACAAGATCCGCGAACTGCTCTTCCGTCCGCGCGGCCTGATTCTGGTCACCGGACCGACCGGTTCCGGCAAGTCAACCACGCTGGCCTCAATGATCAACTATGTGAACGAGAACCGTGACGGGCATATCATCACCATCGAGGATCCGATCGAGTATTACCACAACCACAAGCGCTGCGTCGTCACCCAGCGGGAGATCGGTTCCGATGTGCCGAGTTTTGCGGAGGCCATCCGCCGTGCACTCCGTCAGGATCCCGACATCATCCTCGTCGGTGAAATGCGGGATCTTGAAACCATTGAAGCGGCCATCAGTGCGGCCGAGACGGGCCACTTGGTCTTCGGCACCCTGCACACCAACAGCGCCGCCAAGACCATCGACCGTATCGTGGACGCCTTCCCGGCCAACATGAAGGACATGATTCGCACGCAGCTGGCCTCTTCCGTGCAGGCCGTCATTGCCCAGGTGCTCTGCAAAAAGGTCGGCGGCGGCCGCATCGCCGGCTACGAGATCCTGGTGACGACAACCTCGATCGCCTCCCTCATCCGCGAAAACAAAACGTTCCGGATTTCATCTGAGCTCCAGACCGGCGCCAGCCTCGGCATGATCACCATGGATACGCACCTGATGAGCCTCTACAACCGCGAGCTGATCACCGCGGACGAGTGTGTGGAGAAGGCACAGGATTCCACGATCATGCGGGAAAAGCTAGTTGCCCTGGGGGCCAAACTCAAGGTGCTCTGAGTCGTCCGGTCTGGTTGCGCAGCCATGTTTGAATCGCACAACTAGACCATCCACGACCTGCTCAGTCATGCGGGCGTGACCGCGGAGCAGTTGGAAGCGGCCGGCGAGGAGCAACAGGCTACGGGCAAGGCGCTTGCGGATGTGGGAGTCGACCTCGGCCTTATCACCCGGGAACGCCTGCTTGGTCTTGTGGCGGCCCATCTGGACTGCGAATATCTGGAACAGCCGCCGCCGTCATTGCCGGGCGATATCATCAGGCTGGTGGCACCGGAACAGGCCCGCACTTACGGCGTCATCCCCCTCCGCACCGCAGGCCGGCGGCTCGACCTGCTGGCGGTGGATCCGTTCAACAGCCAAATTGTGGACGACCTGTCCTTTGCCCTCGGGCACGATATCCGGATCGTGGTAGCGGATCCATCGCGGGTCGAGGCCCTGATCCGACAGTATTTCGGCGAGGACGAGTCCAGCCTCGACGAGTTGCTGGGAGAAATCCAAGTGGAGGATTTCACCGGTCCCGAGGCCGATCTTTCGATCGCCGACATCGCAGCCATGGCGGGCCAGACGCCCATCGTTCGCTTTGTGAACCTGGTTCTTGCTCAGGCGATCCGTGACCAGGCGTCCGACATCCATTTCGAGCCGTTTGAGCATGAATTCAAGATCCGCTACCGCATTGACGGTGCTCTCTATGAGCTGGCGCCGCCATCGCGGCAGCTGGCGCTGCCTCTCACCTCGCGCGTCAAAGTGCTGGCCGGCCTGAACATCGCGGAGCGCCGGGTCCCGCAGGACGGCCGCATCAAGTTTACCCTGGCGGGCCGGGCGGTGGACTAGCGGGTCTCCACGCTCCCGACCCAGTTCGGTGAAAGCGTGGTGTTGCGCGTCCTCGACCAAGCGGTGGTGCAGCTGGACGTGGCGCAATTGGGTCTGCCCCCGAGGTGCGCGCCGGGCTGGAGGAAATTATTCGGCGGCCCAGTGGCATTTTTCTGGTCACCGGCCCGACCGGGTCCGGCAAAACGACCACGCTTTACAGCGGACTGCGTGCGATCAACTCCCCGGAGTTGAAGCTCCTGACGGCAGAGGATCCCGTGGAATACGAGATCGAGGGCATCATGCAGGTGCCGGTGAACGCCGCGATCGGCCTCACTTTTGCCGCGGCCTTGCGCGCCTTTCTGCGGCAGGCCCGATGTCATCATGGTGGGTGAGATCCGAGACCTCGAAACCGCCCAGATGGCGATACAAGCATCCCTAACCGGGCACCTCGTGTTTTCGACCCTGCACACCAACGACGCCGTCGGCACGTTGACCCGGTTGATGGACATGGGCGTGGCCCCCTTCCTCATCGCCTCAACCCTTGAAGCGGTGCTGGCGCAGCGTTTGGTGCGGCGCATCTGCCGCCACTGCCGCATGCCCTACGAACCATCGGTGGCGATCCTGAGCCAGGCCGGGCTCGACCGGGTGACGCCGGGGACGCGGCGATTTTACCACGGGCGCGGTTGTGATCACTGCAACCAAACCGGCTATCAAGGCCGTCTGGGCCTCTTTGAATGGCTGCGAGTGACCGAGCCAATCCGCGAACTTGTGCTGCAGCAGGCGCCGGCACCTCTCATTCGCCGGCAGGCGGTCGGCCAAGGCATGCGGACCCTGCGCGAAGACGGACTGCGCGGCGTCTTGGACGGGGAGACCACGCTGGAGGAAATCGTCAAACATACCTGACCATGTCCCGATTCGTCTTCACCGCCATCGAGCTCGTCACCGGCCGGGAACGCAAGGGCACGATTGACGGCGCCAGCGCGGAGGCCGCGACCACGCTCCTGAAGGCCCGGGGGTTTGCGCCGACCCAATTGGTTGCCGAGGCGGGCCCCTCGCAGGCGACTGCCCGCAAGAACCCAACCACGGCCAAGCCGGGCCCCCGGCGGAGCCCGATTATGTTCGGCCGGATTGTCACTCCGAAAAAGCTCGCGACCTTCACCCGCCAACTGGCCATGCTGCTCAAGGCGGGGATGCCCTGCTGCGTTGTCTGGAGGTGCTGGGTCGCCAGGAACGGCTCCCCGTTTTTCGTGCCGCCCTGTCGGGGCTGGCCGAGACCATCCGCTCGGGTGGCAACCTTTCCGAAGGACTGCAGCAGCAGCCGAAAATCTTTGACCGGCTCTACGTCAATATGGTGAGGGCAGGCGAGTCCGGTGGCGTGCTTGAGGTCGTGCTCGACCGCATCGCCTTGTTTCAGGAAAAGAGCGTGCGGATGTGCGGGCGGATCAAGGCGGCCATGACCTTTCCGCTGATCATTGTCCTGGTTGCGACCGGTATCGTGGCGGCTCTGATGGTATTTGTGGTGCCCAGGTTTTGAGCAGATCTTTTCGGGCATGCTCAAGGGGCAGGCACTGCCCGCGCTCACCCAGTTCGTGCTCGGGGTGGGCAACCTCGCCAAGGACCATGCGTTGCTCGGCTTGGGCGGGGCGGTGGCAGTTTATTTGGAGGCTGGTTTTCTGGCCCGCACCACCGCCGGCGTGTGCGCGCTGGACCGTCTGCGTCTGCAGGTGCCGGTGCTTGGCGACCTGATGCGCAAGGCGGCGATCGCCCGCTTCACCCGGACATTTGGCACCTTGCTCGCTAGCGGCGTCCCGATGCTGCAGGCCCTGACCATCACCCGGGACCCAAGCGGCAACATCCACATTGCGACGGCGATCGACCTGGTGCATGAACGGGTGAGAGCCGGCGACAACGTGGCCGCGCCGCTGCGTGCGACCGGCGTGTTTCCCGACATGGTGCCCAGTATGATCGAGGTCGGCGAGGAGACGGGGGCTTTGCCCGACATGCTCCTGCGCATCGCGGACGGCTACGATGAGGAAGTCGACAATGCCGTCACGGCGCTGACCTCGGTCCTTGAGCCGCTCATGATTGTCGTGATGGCGGTCGTGGTCGGCACCATCGTCATCGCTCTCTTCATGCCGATCATCCGAATCGTGCAGCTGCTGTCCTAATCAGTCTCGGTGAGGTCCTCTTCGCGCCGGATGGGACCGGCGGCCCGGGGCGGAGAAAGGTGCGGTTACTTTCCCGGCTTGGAGAGCAGGAGCTGGGCGTTGAGGCCGAAATGTCTTTCGGAGAACTGGTCGGTGTCACCCGCCTGGCGGAGGAGGCGCTGCACCATGCCCATCTTGGCGTCGAGGTTGTCGATCATGCTCACGAAGACCGCCTCGGGGGTCGCGGCATACACGGCGGCGCCCCATTCGGGCTCTCCCTGGTGGCTGAGCACGATGTGCTCCAGCCGCTCGAGCAGGTCATTGTCCAGTTTGGCCTTGAGGCCGGCCTTGCGCACCAGTTGGTAGCCGAGCACGACATGACCCTGCAGAATCCCGCGCCGGCTGCGCTTGGTGGCCAGGGTGCCCTCGTATTCAATGGTTTTGCCGGTGTCATGCAGGAGCACGCCGGCCATCGCGAGATCGGGGTCCACCTCGGCATAGAGGGGCCGCAGGGCTTGGCAGGCCCGGGCCATGTGCACGGTGTGCTCCAACAAGCCGTGCCGGTAGGCATGGTGCATCGACACGGCGGCGGGCGACCAGCGGAAGTTACCGCCGATTTCTTCAAAGACCATGCGCACGGTCATGCGCAGTTCGTCGTGCTTGAGGGCATCAACAAACCCATTCAATTCCGCCCACAGGGCCGCGGCATCCTCCGGGGCGATTTCAACCAGGCTCTCGATGACGTCGGGCTGCGCCGTGAGTTCATCCTCCGACACCACCACCATCCGCACGGGTTTGGGTGAGAACCGGCCCTGGTAAAAATCCACCTTGCCCTCGAAACGCACGACAGAGCCCTCACCGCTGGTCCGCAGCACTTCATAGGCGGGACTGTCGCCAAAGACCGTGCACAAGAATGAGCCGTCGCGGTCACCAAACTCGGCACTGAGAAACGGATTCCCGTTGGCGGCAGTTTTTGGCTGCAGTTTCCGGACGACGAGCAGGCTTGTGAAGGGCAGGCCGGTGTCCCTGGTTTCAAAACCCTTTAGTTCGCGCACAGACTGCAGGGGTGTTTCAGGCATGGGATTTTACGAGTTGGGTGTAAGCCTTGAAGAAAGGATGTTGGACGGATGCCAGCAGGGCGTAAAACACCGTTTCCGCCGGCAGGACGTGGGCCCCGGCGCGTTCCAACGCGCTGAGGCAGCACCGGGCGTCTGGCGGGCGTCGTGCGCCGACCGCGTCGGCCAGGATGGTCACCTGCAGGCCGGAGCCGAGCGCATCCAGCGTTGTTTGGTAGACACAGATTGGAGTCTCGATCCCGCAGAGGAGCAGGTGGGCGGCCGCGCTCGCGGTGACGGCCGCCTGGATCGCCGTATCGGCGAGGGCGGAGAATGACGTTTTCCCCAGCACCGGCGCACCCGGGGCCAGGGCAAGCAATTCAGGCGCCGTGCCCCCGAGCTTGTGCGGCACCTGTTCGGTGAAAACCACCGGCAGGCCGAGCCCGTGGGCGGCCGCGAGGGCGAAGGCGCAGCGCCGTTGCACCTGTTCACCGTCCGCGATCGCCTTTACGAATACCGGCTGCATGTCGATGCAGAGCAGCAGTGTATCGGTGGAATTTGCAGAGGTTGAAGTCATCAGTGGTATGCGATTATGTGGTGTGCCGTGTTGAAGCCAACGGGATATCCGCAGGCGCCAGACACTTGAAGTCTTCGCTGCGCACAGCCGGACAATCAAGTTTCAAGGGAAATAGCGCCGGCGGGCCTTGATCTGCAGACACCGCCGCTCAGGCAGGATAAAAGCGGTCAGAAAACCGCCCATCACACAGGCGGTGTCAATGCCGACGGACCATTTCAGCTTATAGATCTCGGACCGCGGGGTATGCCCGTAGACCACGAAGGGTGGGCCGTTCCACTGATCGGCCCAAGGCATCGCCTCGGGAGCATCCGAGCGTTTGCGCGGCTTGCCATTGCTGTCGATCACCTGGATGCGGGTGACAATCTGGGCCGGTTGTTTTTGCCATGGTTCACCGGGTAAAAAGCCGCCATGCACGAAGACGGTGTTGAGTGCGGGCACCTCGTGGGTGAGGGGCATTTTCTCGAGGTAAGTCCAGTGGTGGGGTTGGAGGGCGGCGCAGGTTTTTTCGTCGTCGTCCTTGAGTGGCTCAGGGTTCGCGGTGCGGCGGAAGGCGAGGAGGCGGGCCTCATGGTTGCCCAACAAGGCGAGGGCCTTGTGTTCCCGGGCGAGGTCGATGACCTTGCCGCTGTCCGGACCGCGATTCACCAAGTCCCCGAGGAGCACCAGCTGGTCTTCCTGCGTCAGCTGGAGCAGGCCGAGCAAATCGGCGAATTCCTGATAACAACCATGGATGTCGCCGATGGCGATGATGCGTCTGTTCATGCGGGATGTGAAATTGGCTAGCGTCTGACCATTGCGGAAGTAAACAAGAAAGCCCATGGAATTGAATCTCCAGCCACAGGCGACCGCATGTTATGTTACGGGACAGCCCTTTGCCGAAGATGATCGTGTGGCCAGCTACCTCGTGCGGGGTCCCGCCTTGGAAATACTCCGTTATGACCTGTTGGCGTCCAGCGCCGCGGCGTTTGCGCCCGCGGGTGTCTTGGCCTGTCGTTGGGTGCATGTTTACAAGGCCAAGGCGAGTGGCGAGAACGCGGACCGGCGGCTCAAGCTGACAGCGGAGAACCTGTTTCTGACCCTCGCAGATCCTTTGACAGAGCAGACGGAGGAGAATTCGCGGCTGGTGCGGTTTTTGGCCTTGATGCTGGAGAGAAAAAGACTGCTCCGGTCCAAGGGGACCAGTCCCGACGGGGTCAAGCAGATCTACGAGCACATCCGGACAAAACAGCTCTTTGAGGTCCCGGTTGGGGAGTTCGATCCGGCGTTCTTTCTCGCGGTGCAGGAGCAGTTGGGCGCCTTGGTGGGCGCACCCGCCAGCGCTCCGGCTGGCAATCCTGCGCCCGGAACGGAGAGTCCTGCGGGCTGACGATTCCAACGCTTTGGCTGGTCAGGCCACGGACGGGCCCACGCTGAATATCTGGGTGCGCGGCAGAAGACGCGGAGGAGAGCTTTACGGGTCGCCTTTGGGGCCGGGTGACACCGGATACCCGCGGGATTCAGCGCCTCACGGGTACATTGCAGTCGGCGAGATAGGCCTTGGCCTGGGGGATGGTGAATGTCCCAAAGTGGAAAATGCTGGCGGCGAGCACGGCACTGGCATGGCCCTGGTCGAGCACCTCGGT
>CAJBES010000319.1 GCA_903952145.1 uncultured Opitutaceae bacterium
CAAATTACGAATGAACTGCTCTACCAACTGAGCTATGTCGGCCTGAATGAAGGACGGGATTTCGGGCGCGAGCTTGGGGCGATGCAAGCCAGATTTTGGCCCCAGATACATCAGACTGGATGGGCCCCTCGCACAAGACATCACCACACAGACCAGATGAGGCTTGGCGGCGGGCTTGGATTGCCGTCTATAAACGGATGCCACCCGCCTGTGCAATCCGCCCTTTTTGACTACCACCTGCCGGAGCGCCTGATCGCCCAGACGCCCGCCGCACATCGTGACGAATCGCGGCTGCTCGTGGTGCACCGGGCGGAGCGGCGGATCGAGCACCGGCATTTCCGCGACCTGCCCGAATACCTGCGACCCGGCGATTGCCTTTTCCGCAACAACGCCACCGTCATCCCCGCGCGCCTGCATGCCGCCCGCCCCACCGGCGGTCACGTCGAGTGCCTGCTGCTGCGGCCCGCGGCCACGGCCCACGAGTGGTGGTGTCTGCTACGGCCCGGCAAGAAGTTGCCCATCGGCGCCCACTTCGGGATCGCCGGCCAGTGCACCGCCGAGGTGAAGGAAAAAACTCCCGACGGACTCGCGCGCGTCGCCTTCAAATGCCTGGGTGGCGACATCCTAGCCATCGCGAACCGCCTCGGTGAGATGCCGCTGCCGCCCTACATCCACGAGCGCCTCACCGACACCGAGCGCGCACTCGACCGTGAACGCTACCAGACGGTCTACGCCGACCGCGCCCACGAGGTCGCTGTCGCCGCACCCACGGCGGGCCTGCATTTCACCCCCGAGCTTCTGGAAAAAATCACGGCCCAAGGCGTCCAGTACGCCGACCTTACCCTGCATGTCGGCCTTGGCACATTCCGCCCCATCACGACCGAAAATATCGGGGACCATCCGATGCACCTTGAGCTTTACGAAATCCCCGCGACCACGCAGGCACGCCTTTACGCGCCGACCTCCGGAGGCCGGCGTGTCGCCGTCGGCACCACCGCCGTGCGCTCGATCGAGGATTTTATGGCGGCGCACCCGACGTCGGTTTTCATGCACCGGTCGCCGGGGTCCGCCCACACGGCTGAAGCTGCGATTTTCATCTATCCGCCCCGCACGTTCCATGGCGTCGACGCCCTCATCACCAATTTTCATCAACCGCGCTCAACCCTGCTCTGCCTGGTGTCAGCCTTCCTGGCCCCGGGTTCTGCGGATGGCATACCCTGGCTGAAGGAGATCTATGCTGAGGCCATCGTCCTTGAATACCGTTTCTTTAGCTACGGCGACGCCATGTTGATCCTCTAATTTGCAAAATGGGGGATTCACGCCATGCTCACCCATGACCTCCGCTTTGCAAACCCTTACCCGATACTTCTCCCTGACCGCCATTGTTTTCAGCCTGCTTGCCTCGGCGAGGGCAGCCTCTGAAACCTATGTGATCGACCGCGTGCATTCATCCGTTGGCTTCAGCATCCGGCACTTCTTCTCCAAAGTCCCGGGTAGCTTCACCAAGTTTGAAGGCGCCATCGTCGTTGATCGCGAGCACCTTGAGAAAAGCTCGGTAGAGGTAACGATTGACATCGCATCGGTCAATACCGCCAGCATCAAGCGTGATGACCACCTGCGCTCCCCCGATTTTTTTGACGCGGCCAAATTTGCCTCGATCACATTCAAGAGCAAATCATGGAAGAAAACTGGTGAAGCTACTTTTGATGTCACCGGCGACCTCACACTCAAGGGCGTGACCAAGGAAGTTGTGCTCAAGGTGAGAGCCCTCGGATTTGGTCCCGGCATGCGCCCCGGCTCCCAACTTTCCGGCTGGGAAGCCACCACCACCCTGCAGCGTTCGGATTTCGGGGTGGCCGGTTTTGACAAGATGCTTGGGGAAGACGTTGACGTGCACATCAACGTCGAAGCTGGGGTGAAGGCTTGAGTCGGCACTAGCCAAACTCGTCCACCTCACGACTGCCACACCCGGAATCCTTTCCCCCATACAGGCTGGCAAGATCGCGACCGAACATTTCGGTGTTCAAATCAAGATGCTCAGCTGGGAATACAACTGAAGGAGCCCGAAGGGCAAGCGGATGGCATTAACTGATCCGCCACCCCGTTGACAGCCTTCTGTCTGCCTCCGTAACCTCACCGTATGGAAATGAGGTCCTATGTGCTGGAATTCGAGAAGCCGCTCCGCGATCTGTCCAAGCAACTTGACACCCTGCGCCAGCAGGCACTCGAAACCGGGGCCAATCTTTCCGGAGAAATCACCACCATCGAGCAGCAGATCCACTCCACCCAGCACAAGATTTACACGGCACTCACCCCGTGGCAGCGTGTGCAGATCGCCCGCCACCCCAAACGGCCCTATGCCTTGGATTACGTCGGGCTGCTCTGCGAAAACTTCCAGGAGCTGCACGGTGACCGGCAATACAATGATGACCGGGCGCTCATCGGCGGCACCGCGTTCTTTGACGGTCGGGCCGTGATGATCATCGCCCATCAAAAGGGCCGCGATACCAAGGAAAAAATCGCCCGCAATTTCGGCATGCCGCAGCCCGAAGGTTACCGCAAGGCCCTCCGCCTGATGAAAATGGCAGAGAAGTTCGGGCTACCTCTCCTCAGTTTCATCGACACCCCAGGCGCCTACCCTGGGATCGAATCCGAGGCGCGCCACGTCTCCGAAGCCATTGCCGTCAATCTCCGCGAGATGGCCATGCTGCGCACGCCTTCGATCGCCGTAATCGTGGGTGAAGGTGGTTCTGGGGGCGCTTTGGGCATCGGCGTGACCGACCGTGTTCTGATCTTCGAAAATAGTTACTATTCAGTGATTTCACCCGAAGGTTGTGCAGCCATCCTTTGGAAGGATGGCACCGCCGCCCCCAAAGCCGCCGAGGCGCTCAAACTCAACGCCGCTACCCTTGAACCTCTCGGGGTCGTGGATGAGGTCATCGCCGAGCCGTTGGGCGGCGCCCATTACGACCCGGAGCAGGCCGCCACCTCTCTGAAATCCACGCTGCGCAAGCATCTGAGCGATCTGTGCGGACTCGATCTTCCGCATCTGCTCGAGACGCGTTACCAACGCTACCGCAAATTGGGGGTGTATGACGAGGTTGGCCGCGTCCACTGATCGCTTCGCGGGCTATTGCCGCACCGTCAGCAATTCGATCCGCTCCGCTCGGGCCGTCGATGCGCTGATTTCCACCAACGCGCCTGAAAGCCGCACATCACCAGTGGCGACCTCGAAACGTCGCGGCATGCCGTCGAGGAACCTACTCACGACGGGTGCAATCTCCCGACCAAGCACGGAAGCGTAAGGTCCGGTCATTCCAACATCGCAGATGAAGGCTGTGCCCTTGGGTAGCACCTGTGCATCAGCGGTGGGCACATGGGTGTGCGTGCCGAGCACCGCGGTCACGCGGCCGTCCAGATACCAGCCGAGCGCCTGTTTTTCCGAGGTGGCCTCGGCATGAATCTCCACAATGATCGCATCCGCCTGGGCCTTGAGCTGTTCAACCATGCGATCCGCGCACCGGAACGGACACTCGGCTTTCATGCCGAGATACTGCCGCCCCAACACGGTGAATATCGCCAGCCGAAATCCACGGGCTTCGATGATAAGATGATCCCAGCCAGGACAAGCCGCCGGCAAGTTAGCTGGCCGGCAGACCCGCTCGATTTGGGAAATTTCCGTCTCCCACCCGCGTTGGTCCCAGACGTGATCGCCCAGCGTGATCGCGTCCACGCCGCTTTCGAGCAGCGACTTGGCAATGTTGCCCGTGATACCTGACCCCGCAGCGGAGTTTTCACCGTTGGCAATCACGAAATCCAGGCTAAGCTCCGTCCGCAGGCGTGGGAGTCGGTCCGCCACGAAATCGCGACCCGGCCGGCCCACGATGTCGCCGATGAACAAAAGTTTTAACATGCAGCCAATGTGCGGGCATTCTCGGCCTGAGCCAACGGCAAATGTTATGACAAAAGGGAGCGTGCCAAGGCTTGCCCCGCATTGCCACCTCCGTTTTGCTCGCCGTCCCTCTGTCTACACCATGAAAAAAACGACCTCCCCCGCTGCGTTTCCCAAGGCCGATATCGGTCACGAAATGAAGGGCGCTGACGCTGTAGTCCAGTGCCTGATCCGCGAGAATGTCGATGTCATCTTCGCCTATCCCGGCGGTGCCTCCCAGGAACTGCACCAAGCCCTGGCTCGTACCGACAAGATCCGGGTCATCCTCCCCCGCCACGAGCAGGGGGGCTCGTTCGCCGCCGAGGGCTACGCCCGCGCTACCGGCCGCGTCGGTGTCTGCATGGCCACCAGCGGTCCCGGTGCGACTAACCTCGTGAGCGCCATTGCCGACGCCTACATGGATTCGACCCCTCTCGTGGCGATCACTGGCCAAGTCTATCAACAATACATCGGCAAGACCGCGTTTCAGGAAACTGACATCTACGGTATCACCCTGCCGATCGTGAAGCACTCCTACCTGATCACCAACGTCCATGACCTGCCGCGCATCTTCAAGGACGCCTTCCACATCGCCCGCAGCGGTCGCCCCGGACCGGTGATCATCGACATCCCAAAGGACGTGCAGCAGGCCAAGTTCCAGCCTGTTTTTCCGCTCACGGTCGAGTTCCGCAATCCCTACATCGGCCAAGAACACCACGCTACTGATGCGCAATTGCAGGAAGTGCTGGGCCTGATTGCGGCCGCGCAAAAGCCCGTGCTCTACGTCGGCGGCGGCATCATCTCCGCCGAGGCGCACAAGGAGCTGAAGGCGTTTGCAGAAAAAACCAACGTGCCCGTGGCCACGACCCTGATGGGCGTCGGGGCCTTCCCCGAGATGCATACTCTCTCCATGCAATGGTTTGGCATGCACGGTTCGGCCTATGGCAACTGGGCCGTGGATCAAAGCGATCTGCTGCTTTGTTTCGGCGCGCGCTTCGACGACCGCATCACCGGCGATGTCTCGAAATTCGCCGCGCACGCCAAAATCGTCCACATCGATATCGACACTTCGGAGCACAATAAAAACAAGCGCGTCCAATATCCGATCTGTTCGGACATCAAATACGCTCTCACCCGACTCAACGAGCTTGGCGCGAGGTTCACACCGCCGGACACCACTCCATGGCATACTCAGATAGCCCAGTGGAAAAGGGCCCATCCCTTTAGCTACGAACCCAGCAAGCATATCCAACCACAGGAAGCCGTGGCGGCACTTTATGAACTCACCAAGGGTGACGCCATCATCACCACCGGGGTAGGCCAACATCAGATGTGGGCGGCACAGTTTTACCGCTTTCAAGAACCCCGCCGTTACATCAGCTCTCTCGGTCTTGGCGCGATGGGCTACGGTTATCCCGCTGCGATGGGTGCCAAGGTTGCCTTTCCAGACAAGCAAGTGATCGACATTGATGGTGACGGCTCGTTCATGATGAACATCCAGGAACTGGCCACGTGTCACATCGAGAAAATCGCCGCCAAGGCGATGATCCTTAACAACCAGCACCTCGGCATGGTGATGCAGTGGGAGGACCGCTTCTACGGCAGCGTGCGAGGCAACACCATCCTCGGAGACCAGAGTAATGTCGGTAGTCCAGACAATCCAGCCGGCCTCTATCCCGATTTCGTGAAGATCGCCGAGGGCTTTGGCGTAAAGGGCCGTCGCGTCCTAAAGAAGCGCGAACTTAAGGAGGCCATCCAGGAGATGCTTGACCATGACGGTCCCTATGTCCTCGACGTCATCGTGCCCTACACCGAACATGTGATACCCATGATTCCCGCCGGTAAGACGGTCAAGGAGATGCTGCTCAAGTAACCTGACCGGATTTTTCACAACTAACGCCCGCACAACCCCTGCGGGCGTTCCCCTATTCAGCCAGAGATTTATTTCTCCTTCATGACATAAACCCCGTCCCAGTTTTCGGCCGGGGGCGCATGCTTGTAGTGCTCAGTGATGGTGAGGTAGACTAGCGAGGGATTGCTGCTCACACCCGGGGTGATGCCCGGCTGATTGGGCTCGAGCCGTGCACTTTGCCTGAACAGGGCAAGTGCATCATTCCAGTCACGGGTGTAATACTTGGCCAAGCCTTGAGAAAAGAGCCCAATGCACTCGCGCGTTTGCGCAGTGAGGTGCTCCTTCAGCCCGGCGATCTCATGGATGGGCACCGCCTGCGTGCGACCCTTCACCACGATGCGACCCAACGGCCGGAAAACCACGTGGCCGCCGCCGTGCAGCTCGCAGGCGCATTTGGTCACTTCCGTGCACATGCTATAGGCACCCCAGCTTTTCGCCCCGCTTTCCATGCGGGCGGCGAGATTCACATTGTCGCCCATCATCGTATAGTTGAAACGATTGCGGCTGCCCATGTTGCCGATCATGCAGACGCCCGTGTTGAGACCGATGCGAGTCTGCATATTGCACACGATTTCCGGCCACTTCTCGCCCTCCCTCTTCCATTTCTGACGCAGCTCGGCGATTTTCAGGTGCACCAGCTGCGTGGCCACACACGCCCGGTAAGCGTGGTCCTTGAGCGGCAGAGGGGCGCCGAACATCGCCACCATCGCATCGCCGATATACTTGTCGAGTGTGCCGCCCTGCGCCTGCACCAGATCGGTGCAGGCCGTGAGGTATTCATTCATCAGCTCGACGAGTGGCCCGGAGCCAAGTTTTTCGGAGAAGGAGGAGAAGGACTGGATGTCGCTGAAATAGGCCGTGATCTCGTCGTCATGGCCGCCCAGTTGCGGGTTCTCGCCTGACTCCACCATGCGCTCCACCAGCTGTGGCGAGACGTAGGCACCAAACATGCCCTTGATGCGCCCCTTCTGTTTCTCCTCCAGAATCAACTGCCAGACGATGGCCGCGAAGCTGGTGGTGAAGGCGGCGCCAAGTGGTGCGACCAACGGCAGGATGAGATGGTGGTCTTGAAAGAACTTGCATGCCAAGTAGACATAAGCCGTCAGCAATAGAGCCGCGGTAAGTTTGGTGCGCGCACCTTTTGCGCCGCCTGCGGCCGCGAGCAGGCTTACCAACACCGTGAGCCCGAGCACAATCGCGTGATTTGCCACGGTGGGAAGTCGCTGGAGATACAAGCCCGAAACAATCGTTTTCACCATGTTCCCGTGCACGCCGACCTTGGGCACAGGAATCTCGTCGAACGGAGTGGCGGCCAAATCCTGCAGCAGCGGATCCACCGGACCGATCAGCACAATCGCCTCTTTAAAATCCGGCTGGGCAAAGAACGCCTCGGCGGCTTTGCGCTCGGCCGCATCCCTGGAATGCAGCATCTCGGCATAGTTGAAGACCGTCGCGAAACTGATGCGCGGGTTGCTCGCCGGTGCCATCCATGGTGAAAACCAGTTGATCTCGATCATCTGGCGGTCGAAGAGAGGGATGCGTGTGACCAACGACCCGTTCTCCCGGACGAAATCGATGTGATCATCGGCGATCTTCACCCCATCCGGTTTCACTCCGAAGTGCAGCCGGGCCAGTTCCACCGACATATGGAAATAAGTGCGCACGGAAGTGTGCACGTAGGCCGGCGCCATCCTCGTGCCACCATCAATGGTATCGATCAACCCAACCAATCCCGGGGACCAGAGACGATTCGGATCTATTTCACTGATCCGAAATGCCGGCGTCTCGGGTGGCTCCGCCGGTTCGGACAGCTTTGCATATCGCACCAGTGGCAGTGATCTATAAACCAACCGCCCGTTGATGTCGCGGTCCACGGGCGCAGCGTAGGAAGCCGCCGTTACCACTGGCGGACCCTTGCTTAGATACTTGGCGAGTTCCCGGTTGCCCTCCACGCGCTTCTTCCAATCGATGGCCTCCGCCACGCCGTTTTCGGAAAATACAATATCTACACCTACCGCCTTCACTCCGGCCTGGTTAATCAAAGCCGGCAATACCCGGGCAAAATACATGCGGCTCCATGGAAAGCCACCAATCGTGCTCAATGCCTGTGAGTCAATGTCCACATAGACGACCTTGACTGGCGCGGATATCTCTCCGCGAAACTGGAACCGCCAGTCGATCAGACGGTTTTCAAGGAAAGCCAGCAGACCGGCCTGCATGAGCACACACCACACCACTGGAACCGGGAATAACAGCAGCCAGCGCAGGTATGCCGGAGGCTTGGCCTTCTTGAGGAGCATCGGCCGTAAAAATTAGGCGCTGCACCAAGCAAACGGAAGCACATTAAGCGCCATCATCCCCAAGAAAAACGGGCCCGCAGAAGCGGACCCGTTTCGCACGCATAGAAAACACAACGCCTAGCGACCATCTCCCGTCGTTACCCGGGGTGCCGGCGGAGTCGCCGGCGGCGGCGGGGCCGGCGGGGCAACCGGAGCAGCCGGTGCGGCTGGCGGTGTAGGTGCGGGCGGAGTGGGCTCGGGCGTTGGCTCGGGTTTCGGCTCGGGTTTCGGCTCGGGCGTTGGCTCGGGCGTTGGCTCGGGCGTTGGGGTAGGAGTGGGTGTAGGCGCAGGGGCAGTAAATGTCACCGTCGCAACTGCCGCGGCAACTTGCTGGGCCACGGCGGCCACCGTAGCCACCGATGTGGCTGTGGCATTCTGCACCACTACGGGTGGCGCCGAATCCACGGCCATGGTAACAACGCCGGTTGTCGCATTCACAGTCACATCAACCAACACTTCAACTTCCCGGTTGTCGGACACGGAGGTTTCGTTGGGAAGGTTGACTGTGCCGGAGGCGAGGATGACGTTGCCTTCCACTGTAGTCAGGGAGAAGAAGGCCTTGCCGGTGCCATCGGGCCTGAAAATAATGCGGAAGGTCGTGCCGCGAATACCGGCTGCACCCACCGGGGTCTGGATATTGAAGGTCGACCCGGCGTCATAGTTCAGCTTTTTGACATTACCAACCAGCTCTCCGCGGCTGAGGTTGAGCTTAGTCTGGGAGACCGAGGGTTCTGAAGTCAGTTTCGCCACCGACACTTCCTCAGCAAATGGATCCTGAACAAATTCATCTATCGCCAGCGAGGTGTCCTGGGCGAGGTTGAGCGTCGCGCCGTTGGAGAACACGAGTACGACACTGGAGTCTTTTCCGGTATTCACAACGTAGCCCTGAGAAAGCTCCGTGCCATTTTGCACCGTGATGGTATTGCCGGCCAGCACGGCGGTCACGCTGCCATTGACTTTGGCTACTCTGATCCGGCCGGGAGCTGACGCGGTTTGGGCGTGTGTTTCGAAGCACAGGAGGGTGGCAAATCCAAACAACCATAACCAAGTCAGATATTTATTATGCATAGTAGGCCCCCTATCGTGAAGTTTCTCTTGCTGCCAATTGTTGGCGCAAAAGCTGTGCCGGTCTGTTTCCTGGGTCAAGACGCAAGCAGATCGCCAGCGCAGCTCGCGATTGGGGCAAACCAACCGGATTCAAACTCAAATGGTAGGCATAATGATACCATACCAGCGCATGAGAGGGTGCAAGTTGCATGGCTTGAACGCAGCTATCCCCCGCCTCGATCCAGCGGCCTTGCATGTCCAGAGCCACGGCCTGACGCAACCAGAACTCGGGTATGACGCGAGTCAGCGCCAGGGCATGGTTGGCGTAACGCTCAGCCTCACGACCGAGTTCCAACGTCTGACCGATCTCAACGTGCGCCCAGAGCGATGTCGCATAGGCCAGGTCGGCCCACGCCTGTGCGTTGGCGGGATCAATGGCAACCGCTCGGGTAAATGCTGCTCGAACCGGCACCAAAGTATCCTGATAGTCAGCAGTCTCGCGGTCACTCAGCTTGTCGATCGCCTGCCGTGCGGCATAGCGCCAGGCTTCCGCCCGATAATGCGGCACTACCAGCAAGATCAGCCCTGCCGTGATGGCTATGCCCACCCCAAGATGGAGCATCCGGCGGCCTGTCTCGCGGGTGGCTGTCATCGTTGCAGGCAAAGGCCAGCATCGCTTGACCAACAGTCCCGCCATAATCGCCAGTGCCATCGCCAGTGCCGGGATTTTAAAGTGGAAATCCACCACCAGCTGCAAACTGAATGCGAGCAGACCCAGTGCAATGCCGTGCCAAAGCAACGGATCTGCGAGGACTTCATCAGGGCTGGCCCGCCCTGGCGGCTGCGAAACACCTCGCCGGATGCAGCCGATGATAACCAACCCGCACGCAGCAAAAAACAGCCCGAAACCGACCGCGCCGTAGTCGCTCAGCGTGTTCAGGTAATCGTTGTGCACCCATTGCGAATCGAGCTGATACTGTGCCGGCCGATGTTTCTCGAAGGCCACATTATAGCTGCCAGCTCCACTCCCCCAGACGGGGTTTTCCAGAAAAAGCTGCCATGCCCCCCGCCACATGATCGGACGGGTGCGTTCCCCCGCCTCTTGCACCATGGTTTCAAAGCGCGTCCGCAGGGTCGGCATCGTAAGGAAAACCGCCATAGCCATCACGATTAGCACCAAGCCGACCAAGGCCAGCCGGCCCATCCGCCAAGCCCAACTACGCCGTCCGACCAACAGGGGCCACCCGAGCAAGGTCAACCCCAAGGCGATCCAAGCCCCGCGGCTTGCCGTCAACACCAGTCCAAAGAAATATACTCCCGCAAGATAACCACACAGCACGCGTTGCACCATGCTTGCACCGGGTCGCAGGGTCGCCGCCACCATCGGTGGCAGGAGCAGGAGCAACAATGCTGCAAGGCTGTTGGGAATGCCAAACGGGCCGCTTGCCCTGCCGATGAACTGCTCTGCCTGCTGTCGGCCCAACATCAGCCAGTCAGGCTGCACAAAAATCTGGTAGGCCGCCAACACCACAGCCATAAATCCGATGTGCAACATTTGATGGTAGTCTCTCCCGTTTCTTCAGCAGGGGTGTCCGTATCCACTGAGGTTCCGCCGGTGTGATTGGTGCTGGTGAACGTAATATAAGTTTCGTACGGAGTCACAAACTTATAACTGGTAAACTGCGTCGGGACTGTTTTTTCCACTGTCAGCGCTCGCCCGACAGCAGTTCCTACAAACATCATCTCGAACCAGGCCGTCGCACAGTCTTGTGGCGCGATAAAACAACAGACGCCAGCTACA
>CAJBES010000320.1 GCA_903952145.1 uncultured Opitutaceae bacterium
ACAAGTGAAACGCAAGTCCCTCAAAACCCGCCTGGGTCAGCGCCTGGCCGCCGCCGCCACGCGGCTGGACCGCAGCGAGGAGGAAACCGCCCTCAGCTTGAGCGAGGACGGCATCGTCTCGCGCCACAACTTCGTGAAGATGCAAGACACCGTCCTCATCACCGTCAACGGCGCGGCGGAGTATTGCCGCGCCGTGGTGGACGGCCGCGTGGCGGGCGATCCCAAGGAAGCCGCCCACTACCTCGACCAATTGGCCATCCGCACCCACTGGCAGGAACCCGCCAGCAAGCGGGAATACGCCCTCCAGGCTTACGCCATGGTCCTGGCGGACATCATCCCCGGCGACAAGAAGGCCGCCGCCATGGCCATCCGCTACATCGTGCTGGATGAATTCACGCCCGAGCAACTCTCGCCGAATGAGGAACCCGAGTCCGAATCCTAACCCCCACCCCAACCCCAACCCCAACCAAACGAACCAATGAAAACGAATGCCACCACCATCGCCCTCGCGAAGCCCGAACTGAGCCTCACCCACCCCGCCACCGGCGCAATGTTCCCCAGCTTCATCGGCCCGGACGGCCTCGCCTGTTTCTACGCCAAAGAGACCTGCGCCGCCCTCGCCCACAGCAACTCCAGACAGGCCCTGTCCGCGCTGGATGACAACCAGAAAGGTGTAACCATTCGTTACACCCGTGGCGGTCCCCAGACGGTCGCCTATGTGACGGAATCCGGGCTCTATGCCCTCCTCTTGAAATCCCGGTTGCCGGCGGCCAAGGCCTGGCGGGATTGGCTCTTCGATGTCGTGCTCCCGGAGATCCACCGCACCGGCAGTTACCTCCCCGGTGCCACGGAGATCGAAAAAATCCGCGCCGGCCAGCGCCGCATCACTCTGGAGCGCCGGGCGCTGGCGGACAAGCACGCCCTCCTGCTGGCGGAGTCCGGCTGGCTGAGCTTGCGGGACTACCGGCTCGAGCAGGGCGTGCCCGCCCGCGACGCGCTGGCCGTCTCCCGCCGCCTCCAATATCTGGCCAAGCGCTATGCCATCGCCCCGCAAAAACTCTATCTGCGCGGAGCCCCCTCCAATCCCGTGAACGTCTGGCCGCGCTTCATCCTCGCCCAGGCCGTGGAGTCCACCATCCCCCGCCTCCCCTTCGCGCCATGAACCCGCTCCAACAACTGCAGGAATCCATCCGTCTCGCCGCCGCTATCGGCGGGGAGGTCATCCTCACCCACGAATGTCTCAACCCCAACCGAAAACAGACCATGAACCCCGCCCCTCCCATCACCCCCGCCGCCGCCCGCGCCAAGCGCCTTGAGAAGATCATCAAATCCCTCAATCAAACCTACGTCGCCCGCAAGAGCCGGGGCGTCCCGGTCACCAATCAGCTCCGCCGCTGCCTCCCCCTCTCCACCGCCTATTGCCAGGCCATGGAAGCCTGCCGAAAGGAGGGCGCGTGAGCGGCTCCTCATTCCCGGCGGCGGGCCAGAATCACGGCGTCATGGCGGGCGGCCACCAGTTCGCGGGTCGCGCTGAATCGGCCGTGGGTTTCCCACCAATCCACCCACAGATACCGGGCCACATCCGCCTCATCCATCCCCGCCGGGAAATCCCACAGGGAACTCTCCGCACCCTCGCCGCAATGGCACAACTGCACCACCAGATTCAATGAAGTCTCCATCCGCAAATTCAGAAACCACCGCGCCACGTCCGCCAGTTCCGGCCAGACACCGCTTTCTATCCATGCGTCTATGGCCGTCCGGATGGCGGCTGCATGTGGCGCTTCTCGCTCCCGTAGCAACTC
>CAJBES010000321.1 GCA_903952145.1 uncultured Opitutaceae bacterium
CCAGTCGGCGAGGCCGCCGTTGTGAAAGTGCAGGACAAGCCGCGGGAAAAAGGGCCGGCAGATCAGCATCACCATCCAGTCGCGGTAGAGCGCGCCGCGTTTGCCGGGCGCCGGCACGTAGTAGAGCGCGTCGCATCCGTGACGGAAGCGCGCGGCCACCGCCCGCAGGCTGCCGCCGAGGACGGGGAAAATCTTGCCAGGCCTCCAGCGGCCGATGTCGGCCGCATCGCGGGAGAGGCGCAGATTGACGTGGTGGAGCGCGATGCCATGCGCCGGCAGCCCCTCGACGAGTGTTCGCACCATGAGGCTCTGCCCGTGCAGGGGCGGCGGGATCTGGGCGAGGACGAGGAGTTTCATCGCGAGGTTGAAGCTTGGCGGCGGTGCGGAACGGTGCAGCGTTTACGGGATGGACTCCTCCACCGCAAGCCGCCAGCCGAGGTCGTTGCCGGCCTGTGGGCCGGCGCTTGTCTGCGGCTTGGCGGGAGCGGTGGTGTTTCAGTTTTTCGGCAACGCCACGCGCGGTTACGTCCACACGGACTCGATGTTCTGGTGGTGGATCAGCCAGTGGATGAATCCCAAAGCCGAGACCGAACACGGGTGGCTGATTCTGGGGCTGAGTTGCTGGCTGTTCTGGCAGAATGCGCGGCGCGAGCCGGCGGCGCCCAATGCAGCGGCGCCCGGCCCGGCCTTGGCGGCGATGCTGGGCGGCCTCGCAGTGCACCTGCTCGGCTATGCCGTGCAGCAGACGCGCATCTCCATCATCGGGTTTCTGCTGTTCACCTGGGGTGTGCTGGCGTTGGCCGGCGGGCGGCGGTGGGGCCGGGCGTCCGTGTTTCCACTGGCGTTGATGGTCTTCGCCCTCCCGGTGAACGTCCTCGATACGGCGGGTTTTTGGCTGCGGATGTGGGTGATCGATGCCAGTCATGGGCTCGCCCACCTGGCGGGACTCGGGGTCATCCGCAGCGGCACGCAGCTCTTTGCGCCCGACGGCACCTACCAATACGACGTGGCGGCGGCGTGTTCCGGCGTGCGTTCCCTGATGGCGCTCACGGCGCTGTCTCTGCTGGTGGGCTACCTGAATTTTCGTCCGTGGTGGCTGCGCCTGCTCGTGCTGCTGCTGAGTTTTCCGTTCACCTATCTGGGCAATGTGGTGCGCATCTCGGCGATCATCGTCACGGCGGAGCTCTTCGGCCAGCGGGCCGGGGTGGTCGTGCACGAGTGGGCGGGCTTCGTGGTGTTCATCGTGGTGCTCGGGCTGGTGCTGCTGAGCGTGAACGGCCTGCGCCGTCTGTTCCCCGGGGCGGTGCGGCCTGAAGGCGGCGCCATGGCCCCGTGCTGGACGGCTCCGTTGGCGGGCGCAGGGCGGGAGGCGCGGGCGCACTGGGTGGCGCTGACGTTCGTGGTGGCGGCGGCGGCTGGCGCCGGGTTCGCGCGGCAGCTGGATGCACTGCCGGTGCGCAGCGACACGGGCGTGCGCCTCGCAGCCGACGGCCGCAACCCCGCGGACCTGCCGGCCTTCGTGGGCACGGATTGGATTGGGCGGCGGGTGGAGGTATCGGACGTCGAACGCGACATCCTGCCGCCCGACACGGGCTTTTCGCGCCGCTACTATGTGGCGTTGCAGGATCCGCGGCGGCA
>CAJBES010000322.1 GCA_903952145.1 uncultured Opitutaceae bacterium
CGCGCTGGCGGCCTTGACGGCTTCGAGTCCGGGGGCGTCGAGGTTCAGTTGTTCAAGGAGTGTTGGCATGGGCCGTTTTCAAAATTGTGTCGGGCGGGGTGTAGTTTTTATCGCCGCCGTGTTTCTTCCATTGCAAATAGAAGATCACGAGGGTGATGAAGGTCAGGGAGGTGCAAACGCCGCAGAAGATGAAGAGGTAGCGGTAGTCCTTTACCATGCCGAGGAGCCAGCCGATGAGCGGCGGGATGAGGATCATGCTGCTGTAGCCCAGGGTCTGGTTGGCGCTGAAAAACTGGCCGTACCGGTCGCGCGGCAGGATCCGCGGGGTCAGCGCCGCCCCGGCGCCGAGGTGGATGGCGAGCACCCCCTGGTTGATCGTCCAGCAGACCAGCAGGCTGGTTGAACCCTGGACGAGCCAGTAGCAGCTGAAGTAGCTCACGCTGATCAGGAACAGGCCCACCAGGCTGACGCGGATCGGATGGAACCGGTCGATCAGCGGCCCCATCAGGAAGAAGACGGGGATCTGGATCAGAAAGGTCCAGCCCTTGATCTTGCCGAATTCCTCCAGGGTGAGGCCCAGGGTGGGCGCATAGCCCGGCTGGCCCGCCTGGGTCGCGAAGAAGACAATGAAACCCAGGGGCACCAGCGAGGCCCAGAAGAAGAAGCTCAGGAAATAGTAGTTCAGGTAGAACGGATGCGTGAAGCATTCCTTGCAGTAGGTTTTGGCCGCCCCGAGCTTGCCGCCGGCCTTTTTCGGCGGGGGCGGGGGATAGTCGCCCTCCTTCACCTTCCAGACGATGAGGTAGAAGGCGCTGGCGTAGAGCAGCCCGATCAGCACGTAGACGTGCAGGGTGTGGGCCTCCGCATAGCCCAGCGCCCAGCGGTTGAAGGCAAGGTTGCCGATCGCCCCGATCGCCCGGTAGAGGCCGAAAAACTTGCCCATGACCTCCTGCGGAATCACGTCGACGAACAGATACATGTAGACCTGCGCAATGTAGGCGTTGAAGACGACCCACAGGCCGTAGCAGGCGGCGATCCAGACGATGGTGCAGGCGGCGAGGCTGAAATTGGAACTGCCCATCCAACCGAGCACCTCATGCAGCATCGCCCCCGCCGGTTTCGCCACGCCCAACAGGACCAGGCTGAGCACCACCGGCGGTGTGCACCAAAGGAGAAACGGCCGGCGGCGGCCCAAGCGGCCGCGGTGCCGGTCGCTTTGCATGCCGATGACCGGATAGAGGCAGAAGGCGAGGATGGCGGACTGGCTGGCGACAAAGCCGATCACGGTATCGCTGGCCCCGGCCCAGCGCAGTTGCAGCGGCACGAGCGCCGGCGTCACCGATTCCAACAACTGGAAGAAAAAATCACCCCACAGCATCCAGAACATCACCTGGAACAGCCCGCTCCGCGTATAGGTGAGCGTGCCGACGCGGTAGAGTTTCGGGGTCTTAGTGGCGGCGGGGGAGGATTCCACGGGAGGTGGGGCGAAGGGTGAAAGGGCGGACAGCTACCAGTTGCGCGAGGGTCCGCGGGGCCGTCAACCGTGCATATCTTCTACCCGTAGGTCGGCATGGTCCGATCGCGCCCGGGTCGTCGGCACCGATCTACGATGCCCTGGCATGCGGCCGATGCAGGTCGTGCGACGGAACGCACCGCCCGCGGTAACAAGCTTTTGCGCCACCCCGGGGCTCGCGTTTAGCAGAGCCCGCCGGCCGCGCATGACAGGCCGATGGTCCCTCGCGAGCAGCCTCGCGCTGCGCCTTATTTCCCCGCGGTGAGTTCGACCGTGCTGACCGTGCGGTCGGCCTGGAGGCGCGTAAACCCTGCGGTGCC
>CAJBES010000323.1 GCA_903952145.1 uncultured Opitutaceae bacterium
CGCAACGAAAAATACCGCCACGACCCGCGGCCGATCGCGGAGGAGATCGGCAATTACACCACGCGTTTCTCGCGGGCCTACCTGCGGCATCTGACGGTCGCGGGGGAGATCCTGAGCTGCACGCTGCTCACCCTGCACAACCTGCATTTCTACCTCGATTTGATGGCGCAGGCCCGGGCGCACATCGAGGCCGGGGACTATGCAGCGTGGCATCGCGCCTGGATCGCGCGCTATGAAACTGGCGCCGCGGCCCGGCTGGGCTGAGATGGGCGTGTGATTATGAGCACAACGATCACGGCGGGAGTGAAGGAATTGGCGGGCCGGCCGGTGCTCGTTCTCAACGGCCGGCCGGTTGCGCCGTTGCTCTATGGTCTCACGGACTGCCCCGGCGCCCGCTGGAGCTGGGAGGAAGTGCCGGCACGGAATATCGCACTCTTTGCCGCCAGTGGCATCCACCTGTTCCAAGCGGATATCTGGTTTGAACAGATGATCGGACCGGAAGACCGGCTGGATATCACTCTGGCCCGGCGTCAGGTGGCAGGAGTGCGCGCCGCCTGCCCCAATGCGGCCGTCATGCTGCGGGTGCATGTCAACGCACCGCAGTGGTGGCTCGACCGGCATCCGGAAGAGGGGGTCGGTTACGCCGATACGGAACCCGAACCGGAGCAGCCTTGGAGCCTGCAACGTCCGCTGGCGCAGGATGCGGGCCGGCCGCGGCGAGCCAGTTTCAGTTCACGCGCTTGGTTGGAGTGGGCCGGCCGGCATTTGCGCACCTTCTGCGGCGAACTCGCCGCCACCGAGGAAGGCAGGGCGGTCTTTGGGCTGCAGATCGCCAACGGCGTATACGGCGAGTGGCACCAATTCGGCTTCCTTTGCCATGACCCTGACACCGGACGCGCGGCCACGGCAGCATTCCGGGCGTGGCTGCAAAGCCGCTACGGTTCCGAGGAGAAACTGGGACGTGCCTGGGGCCGGCCAGACCTGACTTGGGCGGCAGTGGCAGCACCGGACTCGGCGGCGAGGGAAATCGCTGACTGCGGCATCCTGCGCGATCCGCAGCGCCGGCGTGCCGTCATTGATTATTTCACTTTCCTGCACGAGCAACTGGCGGACACCATCCTCGCGCTCGCCGCGACGGTGAAGTCGGCCTGGCCACGGCCGGTCCTGACGGCGGCGTTCTTCGGCTATTTTCACAGCATGTTCGGTCGCGCGGCGGGCGGCGGCCACTTGGCCCTCGACCGCGTGCTGGCCTCGCCGCATCTGGATTGCCTCTGTGCCCCGCAGTCCTACGTGCCCACGGCCCGGGCGATGGGCGGCACCGGCCATGCCCGTGGATTAATCGATCCGGTGCGGCGCGCTGGCAAGTTGTGGCTGGACGAAATGGACCAGCCGACGACGGTCAGCGGTTGCCCGTGGGACAGGACCTTCGTCAGTTCTCCCGCCGACGATGCGGCGGTGCAGATCCGCAACATCCTGCAGCCGGTGACCCGTGGCGGTGGAGTGTGGTGGTATGATTTTGGACCAGTCGCCGGAACGCCGGCGGCCGTGCGTCACGGGTTGATGGGGTGGTGGGATGCGCCGCGGCTGCAGGCCGATGCCACCCGGCTGCAAACCTTGGTGACCGCGCGGGTGGACCAGCCACTGGCCCGGCCCGCCGATGTGCTCGTGGTGCACGATCCCTGGTCCTTCGCGCATACCGTCGCATTGCGACTGCCACCGGCAGGGGTGCCATCAGACGCTAGGCCGGAGGTGCACGGTGACCCGGTTTCGCCGCTGGCCATTGATGCGCTGGCGGAGGGTTTGCACCAGTCGGGCTTGATCCACGAGGAGGCGCTGCTTGGCGAATTGCCCGCCCTTGATTTTTCCCCTTACCGGCTGGTGATCTTTGCGACCACCCCGGTGCTGAATGCGACGCAGCGTCAGCTCATCCAGACCCGGGTCGCGGTAGACGGGCGCCATGTGGTTTTCACGGGTTTCACCGGTTGGAGTGACGGCGAGCGAACGGGACCGGAGGAGGCGGTGACGGCAACGGGTTTTGTCACGCGCCTCCACCGGGCCGATCCGGTGGCGCTGGCTTTCACGGTCAACGGTGCGGAGGAAATCCGGGCCTTGGCCACGGCCTGCCGGATGCCGGCTTTCGATGAGACATCCGTGGCGGTGGTGGGCCGCTGGCAGGACGGCGCGGCGGCGGCGGTGTGCCGGAGCAGCGGGACAACGACAAGGTGGTCCTTTGCCCTTGCCCCGACCCGGCCGCACTTCCTGCGCGAACTCGGCCGGCGCGCGGGTTGCCGGATCATCAACGAAGCGGATGAGACCACCTTGCTGGGTGGCGGCTTGCTGGTTGTGCACACCCTGGCCGGCGGCCCCCGCACCTTGCGGCTTCCGGCCGGACCGATCATCCAAGCCGAACTGCCAGCGCGCAGTTCAGTCGTGTTCGATGCCCTGACCGGAGAACGGCTGCTGGGGTGAGTTGCGCCGGATGCGATCGGCGAGCGTGAGGCCGAAGTCGTGGACCGCCCTGGCCTTTGTCGTCCCGGACTTTTCCGACATTCTTCAAGGCGACTGCCGCCGCCATGCCGCGCCACCCTTTACATCGCTAGACCGCTTCCGCCACGTAGCGCCGCAGATTCTCCAGACCGAGCGCAATGCCCTTGAGCGGATCTTCCAACCCCTCGAACTCGATCGACAGCACGCCATCATAGCCGGCCCGTTTCATGATGCCAATGCACTGTGCGATCGGCACCTCGCCATGCCCGATGATCGCGCCACGCAGATAATTGCCGGCGCGCGAGCGGAACCAGCCCTGACCGGGATTCGACGCCGTGCCCGGCTTGATATGAAAATCCTTGGCATGCACATGGATGGCATAGGGCATCGCGCGCCCCAGCGCCCGCGCCGGATCCTCGTCCGCGCAGAGAAAATTGCCCATGTCGGCCAGCCACCCGAAGTTCGGATGGTTGACCCCATTGACCAGCGCCTCGACCCGCTCGCTGTCCTGACAGAAGAAGCCGTGATTCTCGACCATGGTGCGGATGCCCAGGTCGGCCGCAAAGGCGGTCACGCCGCGGCAACCCTTGATCAGGGTCGGCAGGGCGTCGGCGAAGCCCCGGCCGCCGCCTGTGCCCGCCGCGAAGCCGCGCGTGGCGTCGTGCCGCATGCCGGGCGCGCCCAGAATCTTGGCGACGCGGACCTCATCCTTCAGCCGCTCAACCTCGGCCTGCCAGTTGCCGCCGCTGCCGTTGAGAAAGTCGGCGCCGATGGTGTAGTTGGCGATCGGCAGGCCGACACGGTCGCACGCCTCGCGCACACGCGGTGCGAACGTGAGCGCCGTCTCGCCCGGCGGTAAGGCCAGGGTCGAGAACTCGATCACGTCAAAACCCATTTCCTTGGTCTTCGGAATGATGTCGAGCTGGCTGAGTTCCTTGCCGACCAACTTGCAAAAACTATATGAACTGACGCCCAGTTTCATGGCTGCACCCTTTCGCCACTGCGCCCGCCCGCAATCAGCCGGCCCGCGCCAGCCCGGATCACCAACTGAGAGGATACCGGAGCGGGCGGTTGGGGCATCTGGCGGGCCTCCCCGGCGAGTTCACTGACCTTACGTTTGTGCGGCATGGGGAAAAATGAAGCCCGGACCAACGGGCAAGGCAAACGCATTGTGGGGCGGCTGGTGGGCGGTTCACAGCTATATCCGCCGCACGCCCCCTTTTGCCGGATCTTTTCGTCCCAGCATCGCAGACAGCGGCCGGCCGGCCGGCTGCGCGGTGGTGAGCACCGCCGCAGTCGCACGGGCACAGGTGAGATTACGAGTTGCCCGCGGCTCACGCTGCACAACCTGCATTGCTACCTCGATTTGATGGCACAGGCCGGGCACACATCGAGGCCGGCGGCTACGCGGTGTGGCCCCACGCCCAGATCGCGCGCTGCGAAACCGGCGCCGTGCGATTAGCCTGAGCACCACCGGCGCGCGCCCGGCCCAAGATTTGCTGGCCTGTCCACCCCTGATGCCTTACCCTCTGTCTTTATGCGCATCCTTGTCACCGGCGGCGCCGGCTTTCTCGGTTCCCACCTCTGCGACCGCCTGCTCAAGGACGGGCATGAGGTCGTCTGCCTCGACAACCTGTTCACCGGCCGGAAGACCAACATCGCGCATCTGTTGGCGCACCCCGCCTTCGAGTTCGTGCGGCACGACGTGATTGACCCCTTCAAATTTGAGGTGGAGCAGATCTACAACCTCGCCTGTCCCGCGTCGCCGCCGCACTACCAGTTCAATCCCATCAAGACCACCAAGACCTCGGTGATGGGTGCGATCAACTGCCTCGGGCTGGCGAAACGCGTAAAGGCGCGCGTCTTCCAGGCCAGCACCTCCGAGGTTTACGGCGACCCGGCGGTTCACCCGCAGCCCGAGAGCTACTGGGGCAACGTCAACCCCATCGGCCGCCGCTCGTGCTACGACGAGGGCAAGCGCTGCGCCGAGACGCTTTTTTTCGACTACCACCGCGAGAACAAGGTCGATATCCGCGTGGTGCGCATCTTCAACACCTACGGCCCGCGCATGCACCCCAACGACGGCCGCGTGGTGTCGAACTTCATCATGCAGGCCCTTAAGGGCGAGGACCTGACCGTCTATGGGGACGGCCTGCAGACGCGCTCGTTCTGCTACGTGGACGACCTGATCGAGGGCTTCGTGCGCATGATGCACCAGACCGCGACTGTCGGCCCCATCAACCTCGGCAACCCCGGCGAATTCACGATGCTGCAACTCGCCGAACTTACGCTCAGGCTCGTCGGCGGGAAATCCCGCATCGTGCACAAGCCACTGCCAGCCGACGATCCGAAGCAGCGCCGGCCCGACATCACTCTCGCGCGGAATATCATGCAATGGGAACCGGCCGTGCCGCTGGAGGCGGGTCTCCAGCGCACTATCGACTATTTCAAGACGCAGGTCTGAGGACGGCCCGGGCGCTGCTGGGGCGGGGGAGGAGCGGCTGGACTGCTCCCGTTCAGGCAAGTCCGAGCCGGCGGCATTTGTCATTTGCCAAGCCCCCTCCCCGGGCTATGGTCTCGGCCCTTCATGCTCTCCTTTCTGTTCAAACGCTTTGCCGGCCGGCATTATAAGAAATTCCTTGAGAAATGCCGTCCCATCGTCACCCGCATCAACGAGCACGAGCAGTCCTACCAGGCGCTCTCCGACGAACAGCTCCGCGCCAAGACCGATGAGTTCCGCGCCCGTCTGAAAAACGGCGAAACGCTCGACCAGCTCCTGCCCGAGGCCTTCGCCGCCGTCAAAAACGCCGCCCGCCGTCTGCTGGGCCGCAAAATCTCCGTCTGTGACCACGAACTGACCTGGGACATGGTCCACTTCGACGTGCAGCTCATCGGTGGCATCACCCTGCACGAGGGCCGGATCGCCGAGATGGCCACGGGCGAAGGCAAGACGCTTGTCGCCACGCTGCCGCTCTACCTGAACACCCTCACCGGCCGCAACACCCAGCTCGTCACCGTCAACGACTATCTCGCCCGCCGTGATTCCGAGTGGATGGGGCACCTTTACAGCTTCCTCGGCGTCTCCGTCGGCTGCATCCAGCAGCAGATGGCTTCCGACCAGCGCCGCGAAATGTATGGCCGCGACATCACCTACGGCACCGCGAGCGAGTTCGGTTTTGACTACCTGCGCGACAACGGCATGGCCACGCGCAAGGATGACCAGGTCCAGCGCGACCACTGGTATTGCATCGTGGACGAGATCGATTCGATCCTCGTGGACGAGGCGCGCACGCCGCTGATCATCTCCGGGCCGGCGCCCATCGAGCGCGAGCAGCCCTTCACCGCCCTGCGCCCGGTGGTGGATGGGCTCGTCAGCGTCCAGACCCGCCTCTGCAACCGCATTGTCGGCGAGGCGAAGGAAATGCTGGAGAAAACCGACCTGACGCCTGACGACCGCCTGTTGGCTGCCCGCAAGCTGCTGCAGGTCAAGATGGGCAACCCCAAGAACAAGCTGCTCATGCGCCTGATGGAGAACCCCGAGTGGCGCAAGCTGCTCGACAAGACGGAGACGGAGATGAACTCCGACTTCCAGAAGGAGGAGCTCTTCCGCCTGAAGGAGCATCTGTTCTACGTCATCGACGAGCGGCAGCATCAGGCCGACCTTTCTGAGCTTGGCCGCGCCAAGGTCCGCCCGGACGATCCCGACGCCTTCGTTCTCCCCGATCTCGCCACCGAGTTCTCCGATCTCGACAAATCCACCACCCTCACCCCGGAGGAGCGCGAGGCCCGCAAACTCGCCTCGCAGAACCGTTACGCCGAGGTTTCCGGCGACATTCACGCCATTTCCCAGCTCCTCCGGGCCTATTCCCTCTACGAGCGCGACGTGGAATATGTCGTGCAGGACGGCAAGGTCATGATTGTGGACGAGAACACCGGCCGCGTCATGCCCGGCCGCCGCTGGTCCGACGGCCTGCACCAGGCGGTGGAGGCCAAGGAGGATGTCACCATCGAACGCGAGACCCGCACCTACGCCACGGTCACCATCCAGAACTATTTCCGCATGTACGAAAAGCTGGCCGGCATGACCGGCACGGCTGAGACGGAAGCCGCCGAGTTTCAGGACATCTACCGGCTCGCGGTGCAGGTCATCCCCACCAACAAGCCCTGCATCCGCGTCGACAAGAACGACTCCATTTTCAAGGCCCGCCGCGACAAGTTCAACGCGGTCGTGAAGGAGATCGAGGCGGCAAACCGGCGCGGCCAGCCCGTGCTGGTCGGCACGGTGTCGGTCGAGTCCTCCGAGGTGCTCTCCCGCATGCTCAAGCGCACCGGGGTCATCCACACCGTCCTCAATGCCAAGTTTCACCAGCAGGAATCCGAGATCGTCTCCCGGGCCGGCCAGCGCGGCGCCGTGACCATCGCCACCAACATGGCCGGCCGCGGCACCGACATCAAACTCGGCGAGGGGGTGTGCGAACTGGGCGGCCTCTATGTGCTCGGCACCGAGCGCCACGAGTCGCGCCGCATCGACCGCCAGCTCCGCGGCCGTTGCGCCCGCCAGGGCGACCCGGGCACCACCAAGTTCTTCCTTTCGCTCGAGGACGACCTCATGCGCATCTTTCTGCAGGGCAACCTGGCTTCGCGCCTCATGGAAGGCTCGATGAAGGAGGGCGAGGAACTCGAGCACCCGTGGCTCAACCGCTCCATCGAGAGTGCGCAGAAAAAGGTCGAGCAGCAGAACTACTCCATCCGCAAGCGCCTGCTCCAATACGACGACGTGCTCAACCAGCAGCGTGAGGTCATCTATGGCATCCGCAACGCCGCCATTCACGCCGCCCGCCCGAAGGACATCATCTTCGAACAGGTGGAGGAGGAGATTCTCGTCCGGCTCGAGGTCGCCGGGTTCGGCGGCAAGGGCGGTCCGGCCAAGAGCGACGTCGAAACCCTCACCGGGTGGGTCAATTCACATTTTCCCATCACGCTCCATGCCGGGGACCTCGTGGGCAATGATGTCGAGGCACTCGGCCGCACCGTCATCGAACGCATCAAACGGGCTTATGCGGTGAAGGAATCGGTCGAGGTCCCCGAGGCCCTCGGCTCGCTGGAACGCTATGTGATCATCAATGCCATCGACCACCATTGGCAGGAGCACCTCACCGAGATGGAGGAGCTCCGCCGCTCCATCGGCCTGCGCAGCTACGGCCAGAAGGACCCGCTGGTCGAATACAAGGGCGAGGCCTACAAGTATTTCGAGGAGTTGATGAACAATGTCCGCCTGCAGATCTGCACGGGCCTGTTCCGCAGTGCCTCCAACCTCCAGGCGTTTGAGAACATGCTGGCGCTCCTCAGCCGCACCGCACGCGCCGTCGGCCCGAGCGATGCGCCCGCCGGCACGCCGCCGTCCGCCCCCACCGCGGCCGCCCCGGGGGGCGACGATGCCGTGGGCGGCGCGCCGGAAATCAGACTGCCGAAGATCACCGTGCGGCGTGAGACGCCCAAGGTCGGCCGCAACGAACCCTGCCCCTGTGGCAGCGGCAAGAAATACAAGAACTGCCACGGCGCATAACCGCCGGCGCCTCCCTCACGCATGGTCACCTCTGCCGTTCCGCTCCCCGAGGATCCTTACGCCGACCGGCCGGCCTTCTGGCGGCGGCACGCCGATGTCCTGTGGGCGGCCGGGGTGTTCCTGCTGACCGTCGTGCTGACATTGGTATCCTTTCCGCCGGTGCCGGCACCGGAGTTTGCCTACGCGTTTGCCGCCCCGGCGATTTTCTGGGCCTACCTGCGGCCGGGCTTCAAGCTCTACGCCGGGACGATGTTCGCGGCGCAGGCGGTGGCCTGGACGATTTTGCTCGGCTGGCTGCACCATGTCACCTGGGGCGGTTTGTTCCTGCTCGGCCCGCTGGTCGGGGCGTGGGTGGGGGTATGGTATCTCGCGGTCTGGTGGGTGATGCCGCGTTTGCTCGGTCGCGAGCCGGGCATCCGGGTGCTCGCGGTCGGCGGACTCGCGGCGTTGTGGGTGCTGGTGGAATGGTCGCGCACCTGGCTGCTGGGCGGCTTCCCCTGGCTGCCGCTCTCCGCGAGCCAGTGGCAACGGCCCATTCTGCTGCAGGTGGCCTCCTACACCGGCGCCTACGCCGTGTCGTTCATCCTGATTTTCTTCAACCTCGGGTTCGCCGCCTACGCGCACCGCTTGCTGCGCGAGAAGGAAGTGGGCCTGCGCAAGCGCAGTCCGGAGTTCATGGCCGCGCTGCTCATCCTGATGTTTCCCTCGTTCCTGCTGCTGAGCGAGATGTTCGGGCAGCAGCGGCGCGAGGTCGCACGCGTGGGGCTCGTGCAGCCCTACATTCCGCAGCAGGTGAAATGGGATCCCGCGCAGGGCCCGGGCATTCTCGAGGTGTTGGAGACGCTCACGGTCAACGCTGCCGCCGGCCGCCCCGACCTCATCATCTGGCCCGAGGCGGTCACGCCCTGGGCGGTGCGGGGCGATGACAACGCCCGCGCGTTTGTCGAGGGGCTGGCGCAGCGGGTGCGGACGCCGCTGCTGCTGGGCTCCATCGCCACCGAGCACCAGGGCCGGTCCAACGAAGCCTGGTTCAACGGCGCGTTTGTGGTCACGCCCGGCTCCGGCCTCCAGCCCGTCTATTACGCTAAGCGCCAGTTGGTGCCGTTCGGGGAATTCGTGCCGCTCCGCCCCGTGCTCGGCTGGCTCCGCAAGTTTGTGGAGATTGGCGACGATTTTCAGGTGGGCGACGATGCGCGACCGCTCATCGTTGGTCTGCGCGATGGCCCGGTGGTCTTCGGACCGCTGATCTGCTTCGAGGACATCTTTCCGCGTCTGGCCCGGTCCAGCGCCCTGGCCGGTGCGGAGGTCCTGGTCGTGATGACGAACAACGGCTGGTTCGGCGAAGGCGGGGCGGCCTACCAGCACGCGGCGCACTCGGTGCTCCGCGCCGTGGAGACGCGCCGGCCCGTGATCCGCGTGGGCAACGGCGGCTGGAGCGGCTGGATCGACGAGTTTGGCAACATCCGCACCACGCTCACCAACGAGGCCGGCAGCGTATATTTTCGCGGCGCACACAATGTGGCGGTGACGCGCGACGCCCGCTGGGCGGGTCGCAACAGCTACTACACCGAGCACGGCGACTGGTTTGTCGTCCTGTGCGCCGGGTTCGCATTGCTGGGGCTGGCGGTCATCCGGGCGGGCAAGCCGGCCGCGCCGAAGCCCGCGCCGACGGAGGAATAGGGCCGTTTCGGTTTGCTTTGACCTGGCGGTAGGCCGCCTGCTCGCAGGCGCTGCGAGATTTAAGCGCGAGCAAGCCCGCGGCCTACATGAGCGTATGCGTCTGGCAAAATCGGGAATGCCCTAGCCCGCCGTTTTTCTTACCTGCGGGGTTGGCGCCGGTTGCGCCTTGCGCCGGGCGAGCCGCAGTTGCGGCTTGGCGCGCGGCTGCGGCCGGCCCTCATGCAGGGCGGGCAGCCAGGGGGAACCGAGTTGCAGGCAGGCGTCGCACATACCGGTCAGGTTTGGCGCGCACCACGCCCGCCGCAAGCCCGGGGGGCATGGCGCATCTTTGGGGCTGACTTTCATGGCCCTGCAGCGCAAAAAGACGGGCCTATGACTCCCAAGACCCTCCGTCGCGCCGTCGAGGCGCTCGACTCCTTCAAGGTCGAAACGCCCAGCTGGGGTTTCGCCGATACCGGCACGCGCTTCGGAAAGTTTTTTCAGGACGCCGCCGCCATCGACATGAACGACAAGCTCGCGGACGCCGGCCAGGTGCACGCCCTCACCGGCTGCTGCCCGACCGTCGCCGTGCACGTGCTGTGGGACTTTGTCCCGGGCCAGGACCCGAAGAAAGTCACCCGGCAGGCCCGCCAGCACGGGGTCAAGATCGGATCCATCAATCCAAACGTGTTCCAGGACCAGTGCTACAAGTGGGGTTCCTTCGGCAACAATGACCCGAAGGTGCGCGAGCAGGCGCTGCAGCATTGCTTTGATTCCGTCGCCATCATGAAGGCGACCGGCAGCGAGTATCTGTCGTTGTGGTTCGCCGATGGCATCAGCTATCCGGGGCAGGGCAGCATCCGCGAACGCAAGGGTCACTTTACCGAGTGCCTCAAGGCCCTGCACAAGCAGCTCGGTCCGAAGCAGACCATGCTGGTTGAATACAAGCCCTTCGAACCCGCCTTCTACGCCACCGACATCGCCGACTGGGGCATGGCCTGCCTGCTGGCGAAAAAGGCCGGTTCCCGGGCCAAGGTGCTGGTCGACACCGGCCATCACTACACCGCGCAGAACATCGAGCAGATCGTCGCCTGGCTGCTCGACGAGGACATGCTCGGCGGCTTCCACTTCAACGACCGCCGTTACGCCGACGACGACCTCACCCTCGGCTCGATCGATCCCTATCAGGCCTTCCGCATCTTCCACGAGATCCACTGCTTTGCCTCCGATAGCGGCAGGATGCCCAAGATCGCCTACATGATTGACCAGAGCCACAACGAGAAGTCCAAGGTCGAGGCGACGATCCAGACCGTGGTCATGGCCCAGGAACTCTACGCCAAGGCCGCGATTGTGGATCACGACGCCCTGCGTCGCGCCCAGGCGAAGAACAATGTGATCGATGCCGAATTGGTCTTGAAAAAGGCGTTCTTCACCGACGTCGCGCCTGCGCTCGCGGCCTTCCGCAAACGCCACCAGCTGCCGGCCGACCCGTTGGCCGAGCACCGCCGCCAAGGCTATGAGAAAAAGGCCGCCGCCGACCGCAACCGCCGCCGGAAGGCGATGGGCATCGTGCGCGGCGGCAGCTACGCGTAAGACCGGCTCCGGGCGGTTTGTTTTCAAGCCCCGATGCCGCCGTCATTGCCAACCCACCATCAAAACAGGGCAGGCTTGCCGCCCAGCCTGCCCTGCGTTTCACCTGCGCGCGTTGGTCGCATGCGGTGACGCCGACACAAGACACCAACATGCCCAACCCCTTTCATTACCAGGCAACGGGAAAGGGCTACAGCATTGTCGGGAGCAACGAGTGCTTCAACCGGGCGCTTTACGGCGGTCACGCCCATGACGACCGCACGGAGCGGTTTCTGACCTTTGCGGGTGACCAACCGCTGATCATGGGCGCGGTCAGTGACTGGCGGACGACCGAGAGTTGCGCCCAGGGCAAGTGCGGCACTTTCATGGCGGGACTGGCCCTGACACCGGGACTGCGGATTCCCATCTTTTATTATACGGGCGATCAGGACGGGGACCGCACGTCCCAGTGGTTCCATGAGGCGGAGGGGACGGTGGCCACGTTTCGCCACGGCTGGATGGATTACGAGATCCGGCCGTTCGCGCAGTGTTTCCCCCACGTGCAGGTTTGCATCCAAGTCCTGCCCCTTGAGCCGGACGATGGATTTCTGGTGCACCTGCGCATCACCAGCGACCAGCACGTGAACCTCGTGATGGCGTTCGGCGGGCTCACCGGCCTGCTGGGATCGTTGGGCAACCGGGCCGTGGCCAAGCGACTTTTCAGTCCGGAAGATTGTGCTGGCAACGTCATCGCCCTGGAGGACGGGCGGGCGACGATCATCGGTCCCGCCGGCCCCGTCCAAACCACGATGCAGATGGGAGCGTCCTTTCCGGTCAGTGTTTCATTGGCGGATGCCCGGACGGTTGCCCTAGGGCCGGGACAATTCCTCGGCAGCGGGCCGGGCCGGGAATCGCTGGTGCGCCTGAACTGCCCGCTTCAGCCCGGACAAGCCCTCGATGGTTTTGTCGTGGCCATCCACAATCCTGAGGCGGGTGCGTTGAGTCGCTGGTTGGCGATGCCCGACCCGGTAAACCAACTCAAGGCCCGGTCGCGGCAAAAGCACGCCGCCATTGAAATTGCGACGCCCGACCCGTTGCTGAACCTGACCATCCCCCCGGCGGTGATTGCGTTGGATGCATGCTGGCATGGCAACACGTTCTATCACGGGGCTCATGAATACCACCATCCCTTCATGGGGTGGCGATCATGGTATGGCCCGACCGTGATCGGCTGGCACGACCGGATTGCACACGCCGTGCGCACACATGCTGCCAGCAAGGTCAAGGGCGCTCCGACAGCCGGGCAGACCGTTTGGAATCGGAAGGACCAGTATCATCGGCTGCAGAACAGCAGCGGTTTTATTCCGGAATACCCGCTGGATCGCTCCACCGGCCAGCTCCAGCCCCGCCGGGAAATCTTCTACAACATGCAGGAAATTTTCGTGGATCACTTTCTGCACCATCTTGGGTGGACCCGCGATCTGCCGCTGGCACGCGAGGTCTTTGCCGTGATGGCCGACGTGCTCGATTGGGAAGAGCAGACGCTCGATCCCGACGGGGACGGGCTCTATCAGAACTGGCTGAACACATGGATTTCCGACGCGCATGCCTACAACGGCGGCGGCTGCGCCCAAGCGAGCGCCTACAACTATCGGGCGAATGCCGTGATGGCGCAGCTGGCGGAGTTGCTCGGCCTGGAGGGAAAGCAATTTGCCGGGAGGGCGGAGAAAATCCACCGGGCTTGCCAGGAAACCCTGTGGCTGGCGGAGCAGGGTGTCCTCGCCGAATATGTCGACACCGTCGGCAACCGGCTCGTGCACCCGTCACCGGAGCTGGCGACCATCTATCACGCCATCGAGAGCGGGCTCGTCGACCCGTTTCAAGCCTACCAGCTGTTGCGTTTCACGCGCACCGACCTGCGGAATGAACGGGCGACCCCCCGCGGTGGACGGCTGGTATGGTCATCCAACTGGTATCCGCAGAACTACTCCAGTTGCGGGCTATATGCCGCGGAAAATGCGCACCTGGCCTGGGCCTGTTTCGACTGCGGCCAGGCACAGGCAGGGCAGGATATTCTCCGCGGGTTGATTGACGCGCATTTCATGGGCTGCACCCCCGGCACGGTGGCGCACTGTCTCACCGGCAGCGGCTTCAACAGCGGGAGCCCGGACTTTCCGGATTTCACCAGCATGTATCTGCGGCTCATCGTGGAGGGGCTGTTTGGCGTGCGTTTCAATCTCCTGCAAAACGAGATCAGCATCAGCCCGGCTTTGCCGGCGGAATGGCCGACAGCGTGGATGAAAGCCCCCGACCTCGAGCTCGCTTATGAGCGCCAGGGCCGGACGGAAGTGCTGAAGATTCAATGCGGCACCCCGGCCACACGGATTCTTCGCCTGCCGATGCGCGCCTCCCGCGTTGAGGCCGTTCTGCTCAACGGGCAGCCGTGCGCGTATCGGCTCGACCCCGCCATTGGTCGCTGCGTCATTGAAGTCCGGACGGAGCAAACGGGTTGCCTGGAGCTGGCCGTGACGCACGGTAAAAAATCCATTCCCAGTCTGGTGTATCCCCACTCAGTCCCGGCGGGCGGACGTTGGGCCGTTGCGGTCAAGGGCGGAACAATCGTGGAATACAAGGACCCTTCCTCAGCCTTGCAGACTCCCCGGCATCGGCCTCGGCGGCTGAGCGGCTTGGCCGCAGGCCGGCCGGGCTGGCACACCGTGTTCGTGCGCTGTCAGAAGGACCATTGGGACGGCTGGCTGGCGGCTGATTTTTCCATCGTGGAACCAGCGGTGGCGGCCGGCACACCTTGTCCGGCGCAAGCCTTCACGCCCGTCGACATTTCCCCGTGGCTGAACGTGAGCCTGGCCGAAATACACGGGCAGGAATTCCTCGAACCGCGGCCCAAGGGCTACTCCATCATGACGCGGGCCAACGGACGTTTCGGTTGGGATTGGAATGCCGGGGGTTTCAACAGTGTCGTGGTGGACGATGCCCGGTTGCGCCAGTGCGGCGGCAGGTTTGCCACCGATGCGGGGCTCGCCTTTGCCGTTGCCCAGACCGGACCCAATGCGGCCTGTGTTTCCATCTGGGAAAACTTTCCGGAGGCAATTGCGTTTCCGCTTTCCGGCCGGGCGCGCGAACTGGCGGTGTTCCTGATCGGCGTGACGAACCCCATGCAGTCGCGAGTCGAAAATGCGCGCCTCGAGGTGCATTACGCCGACGGCGGCCAGGAGTCTGTCGCCTTGGTGAATCCGGACAACTTCGACGACTGGTTGAATGCGGCGGTCCAGACGCAAAACGAGACCGTGTATTTCAGCGACCACAACCACGGCCTGGTGCAGCGTGTGCCGCTGGATCCGGCCCGCGCATTGCACTCGTTGCGGGTCCGGGCCGTGGCCAATGAAGTGATCGTGGGGGTGCTGGCGGTATCGATCTGCCGGTAGGCGACAAAGGTCGGTGCGAATTCAGGGACAGCCTCCGCGGAAGCCCCAACAGGGTGGCGCAAGCATCCGCATGGACATTTGCGGCCAAGCATCCATTGGTTTTTGCCATGTGCTGTTCACCGTTTTCGGTCGCTGGTTTCACCGCGGCATGGGCAAAACACCAATGAAGCACTCGCATCACCGCCCGTCTGGCACTACGTCAATATTCCATCCTGCATTCGCAGTTGTGGTGATCGTCGTTGCTGTTTTCCAGAGTGGTTGCGTTCAACTGGCACGAGTTGACGTCAGCCAGTCGCAGCTATTCGCGAGTGAGATGGGCAAGTGTTTTGTCGTCAAAGAGCCCTTGATTGCGCGTGGCGTTAAGCAAGACCTTCGCGCGAAACAACCCGACTTTGTCACCATCATGTCGCCACCGGGTGCAAGCGGTCCTGAGTTTTTTGAAGCTCAGCCTGTCCCACCGGGGACTCGTTTCAGGATTGTCGGCGTGACAACCCGCAGGTCACAGCTGTTTCCATCCACGCAGTATCTCATTACTTTCGACAATTTGCGATTATCCGACGCAGAAGGCATCCCTGTCCGGATTAGCGATGTATCCGGTCACCGGCTCTACGATAGGGCCAAGCCACACGGGCCAATACCAAAACTGAGTGCTGAGTTCTTTCAGGAATCTTTACGAAGAGAAGAAGAGCCTGCCCAACCGAGATGAGCAGGTTTGACGAGGCATCACGCGAAAGGGTGTGCTGCCCTCCTGATAAGTCGGATGAAACCCCGCTCGCTGCAGCAGGCTCCTGCCCAAGGCCTATTTGGTCACGAATTTCAGCCGCCGGATGAGGCGTGAGGCCAGCCACGGCAGCCAGCGCTTCAGGTAGATCGCGAACACTTCCGGGCCGCCCACCGCGACTTCCTCCCGGCCCCGGGCGACGGCGTTGACGATGGCACGGGCGCACCTTGCCGCCGGGATGCCGTGCCGGTGCGTGCCGTCGGTCCGCCCATGCCGGCCGCCCTGGGCGTTGAGTGCATTGGCACTCACGGCGGTCTGCACATAACCGGGGCAGGCGAGGGTGACCTTGATGCCCTCGCGCCAGACCTCGGCGCGCAGCGAATCAAAATACCCGTGCAACGCATGCTTGGCCGCGGCGTAGGAAGAACGGCCCGGGGTGCCGATGTAACCCATCACGCTGCTCACGACCACAATGTGCCCGGCGCGGCGCGCCAGCATCTGTGGCAGCACCGCCTTGGTGAGCGCGACGGTGCCGAAATAATCTACCTCCATCAACGCCCGCTCCACCTCAGGCGTGGCGTCCGCCGCCAGCGCGCGCTGGCTGATGCCGCCGTTGTTCACCAACACATCCACGCGGCCGCAGCGCCGCAGCACCTCCGCGGTGGCGGCGGCGAAGGTATCGCTTTGCGCCAGATCCAGCGGCAGCACGGTATGATCCTCCGGTCGCTCGCACGCGCTGCGCACACGCTCGAGTTCTTCCGGCCGGCGGCTCGACAGCACCAGCCGGGCCCCCTCGCGGGCAAAGGCATGGGCCAGCGCCTCGCCGATGCCTGACGAGGCTCCGGTGATCCATACGGTCTGGTTGGCGAATCGCATAGCCCCCGCAGCATGCCGCGGCCACCGGAGGCGTCAAAGCCTGATGAGGGCAGGTTATATTGCCCGCAATTGTGCAGGCCGCACTTGCCGAACGCGGCAAAACCCGCACGTTTCCCCGCCGATGAACGCCGCCCCGCCGCTCACCCCCGCCCAGATCAGCTTTTTCCACGAAGAGGGTTACCTCATCGTCCCCGATGTCTTTGCTCCCGCCGACCTCGAGCCGCTGCGCCAGGAACTGCACCGGGAGATCGACCGGAAGGCCCGCGCACTAAAGGCCGAGGGCAGGCTGGAAAACCTGCATGAGGAGTTGGATTTCGACCGTCGTCTGGCGGCGATCTACCGTGACTCAAAGGAGAACGGCGAGACCATCATGCGCCATCTTGAGGGCCTGCGTGGCGGCGGTTTTCACGCGCCCGAGATGTTTGATGTCATCGCGAGCCCGAAGCTGCTGGCCAAGGTCGGTTCGCTGCTCGGGACCGGGGAAATCGTCGCCTCTTCGGTCTATCGCATCCGGCCCAAGCTCCCCAACATCGGGCGCGGGGTGGTGCCGTGGCACCAGGACAGCGGCTACTTCAGCACCCACTGCGACAAGCAGCTGATCATCACCTGCTGGGCGCCGCTGGTGGACGCCACGGTCGAAAACGGCTGCATGCAGATCCTCCCCCGCACGCACCGCGGCGAGGTGGCGATGCATCACACAGGCGGCAACGCCGGCTTCCTCGTCATCAAGGATGAGAACCTGCCCGATGATCCCCGCAAAGCGGTCACCGCCGCCTGTCCGCGCGGTGGCGTCGTCTTCATGACGAACCGCACGCCCCACTGTTCGACGCCAAACTATTCCGACCACATCCGCTGGAGCATGGACCTGCGTTACCAATCCGCCGAGGCGCCCAACAACGTCGGCCTGTGGCCGGAGTCGCTCGATGCCGCGGGCAAGGCCGACGACGCCTTCTACGAGAAGGGCAATGTCGCCTGCTATCCGCCCGAAGCCGATTTTCTGGTGCAAAGCCGCCTGCATCCCGAGCAGGTCACCAACTACGCGGAATACGTCCGCCGGCGCGAAACCTATGATCGCACGCAGGCGAACTTTTCCGCCTTCCGCCGCTGGCCTGAGAGCGTGGCAACCAAATAGGTGCGAACGACAGCGCGGCGATAAAGGGCGCTGATAAACCACGCCTAAGGTTTGTCTTTGGTCGTCGTCAGCAGTTCCTGCGTCTTTTTCTTGGCGGTGTGGGCGGCTTCCTTGGTCGCTTCGACGGTGATGTCCGCGGCCTTGAGCGTGGCTGCCTTCGTGGCCTGGTAGGCTTCGCCGGATTTTTCTTTCACCACCGCGCCGGCCTCGACGGCCAACTCCTTGGTCGCGGCCACCACTTCCTGCGTTTTTCCCTTGGTCGCCTCGGCGGCGTGCTTGGTGGCTTCGGCGGTTTTGTCGTAGGCCTTCGCCGTGCCGTCTTTCGCGTGATGGGCCAGTTCCACGGTTTTCCCCTTGGTGGCCTTGGCCGCTGCCTTGGTGGCTTCGGCCACTTCGCCGGCGGTTTCCTTGATGGCGGCCCTGGCCTTTGCCAGGACCCCCGGTTCCTCGGCACGGCCGCAGCCCAAAGTGAAGCATAAGAGGGCGGTAAGGAGGAGGTGAGGGGTTTTCATCATTGGTTGGTTGATGGTTCCAAGCTTGCCGGAAAGTTCCGGCAAGGCGAGGCTGAGCTAATGTCAACGCCTGCCGCCTACACCCCCCGCGAGGAACTCGCCAACAGCCTCACCCACGGGCTGGGCATCGTGTTGAGCGTGGCGGGATTAGTCCTGCTGGTGACGTTCTCCGCGCTGCGGGGTGACGCGTGGTTGGTCACGAGCACGGCAATCTTTGGCGCCACCCTGGTGCTGCTCTACTCATCGTCGACGCTATACCACAGCTTTCGTGACGCGGAACTGAAGCGGCTGCTCCGCAAGTTTGACCACGCCGGCATTTTCCTGCTCATCGCCGGCAGTTATACGCCGTTCCTGCTCGTGAGTTTGCGCGGCCCGTGGGGCTGGAGCCTGTTCGGGGTCATTTGGGGGCTGGCCGTGGCGGGGGTGACCATCAAGTTTTGGTTCACCGGCCGGTTTCGCGTCATGTCCACGCTCATCTATATCGGCATGGGCTGGCTCGTGACGATGGCCGTCAAGCCGATGCTGGCGGCCGTGCCGGCGGGCGGGCTGTGGCTGCTGCTGGCCGGCGGGCTTTGTTACACCGGTGGCACGGTGTTTTATCTTTGGAAGAAGCTGCCCTACCACCATGCCGTGTGGCACCTGTTTGTGCTTGCCGGCAGCGTGTGCCACTGGGCGGCAGTGTTCGGCTACCTCGTGCCGCCCGCGGCCTAGGACGCGGCTATGGCCTGACCGTTCTCATCCCGTGTCCTGGCAAAACTGATTCCCGTGCGCCTATGAAAACAAAATTCATATCACTGCTTGCCGCCGCGGTGTTCGGCCTCGGGGCCGTTTCCGCCTCACTCGCGGGCGAATCCCTAGGCCTGGCCGGGAAGTGGAATATCGATCTCGAAAAAAGCACACCCATTCGTCCGTGGGAGCAGAGGGTGCTGGATATCACCATCGCAGGCGGCACGGTGCAAATCGTCCGCCACCTGCAATGGGGTCGCGACCGCAAGGTGGCTGACACCACGCTTGTCAACCCGGACGACAAGACCGTCACGCGCAACCCGGTCGGCTACTGGCTCGATACCTGGTATACGAATGTCTACATCGGCGGAGATCGCCACAAACAGGTGACCGGCGGGTGGCTCGACGGCGGCCGCGTGCTGAAGCTCGAGACCAACCTGATGCTGGAGGCGCAACAGGGCGATCACCCGGTGCACATTTACGATGAATTCCGGCTCTCGCCGGACGGCCGCACGCTGACCCAATTCCAGCTGCGCTCCACGCGCGATCAGGCGCTGGTTTATGTCTACAACCGCGAATGACCGCCGCCATGAAAACCATCCTGAATTTCCGTAAATATCTTCTCCTGGCCGCGGTTCTGCTCGTGCCTGAACTCAGCGCCAGGCCTGGTCAACCCGGGACCGCGCCCAGGGAGGCCTGGCTCATGGCCGTAAAGAACAACTGGGAGATCACCGGCGCATTGCCTGAAAATCTCCTGCTCATCGGGCTGCAGGGCCTGGCCAACACCGACGCTCCGCGCGTTTACATCGAATATCCCGAGGACTGGAAGTTCCGCGATTTCAACCCGCTGAAGGATTTTTACGCCACGCGCCATGGCATCAAGTTCACGCGGCTGGAAACGCCGGACGCGGCCCTGGCCGCCCTGGGCAAGTTCGCTCGGGGCTATGTCGTCTGGGACCGGCAGGTGCGCAGCTCGATCTATGTCGCCCTCACCGCGGCCGGGGTCCTGCGTGCCGCCGTGGTGGATGAGAGCCTGATCCCGCTGGCCGAGCAGCACGGACTCAAGCTGCTGGCGGATTTCCGCGGGCAGTTCACGGGGCAGACGGACCTGCAGATCTGCCGCTGGGCGTTGGACCGTTACTGGCAGGACTGCAGCCGCGACTACATCATCTGGATGGGCGGTGTGGCAGGCAACCGCATGGAGCCCGGCATGGCCGACCTAGCGGTGGCCTTCGGCGCCTTCGTCACCGATCTCTCCGCCAACCCGAAGCACCCCGAGGAACTCGCCCTGCACAAGGAGTTGCTCGCCCAGCTCAAGCCTACGGCGTGGATCCTCGGCTGGCATTCCTACGCCAAGGACACCGAAGGCCAGTGGGTGACGCTCACCTCCGGCTACGGCCTGAAGGTCATGGGCCTGAACTCGTTTCCCAACGGCACCTTCATGAGCCAGATCGGCTTCTCCCCGGATTTCAAATTCACCAACAACAACCACGTCACCCGGGAGCAGACCCTCACGGCGGAAAAGAAAGTTTACCTCTGTCTCGTGCAATCCGACAGCATGGGCCTGGGCGCATGGACCGAGCCCGAGCGCGGGCAGATTCCTTACAACTGGGAGGTCGGCGTCGACGGCGCGCGCTGGTATCCCGCCGCGATGGAAATGTTTGCCAAGGACAAGACGCCGAACGACTACTTCATCGGTGGGCAGTCGGGCTACATGTATCCGGTGGCCGTGCCCGCCGCCCGTTTTCCCGGCGTCATGCGGGAGATGAACGCTCTGATGCCGGAGGTCGACGAGCACGTGGTTTCCATCATGGACCACACCGACCGCGGTCTGCCCATCGGTTATTTTGACCTGCCGAAGCAGACGGTGGACCAGTATTATGCCCACGCGCCCGACGCCATCGGCTTCATCAACGGCTACGCCGCGGCGCACACCTTCGACCTGCGCAACGGCCAGGCCTTCATGTCCTATGATTACTATCTCGACGAGAACCGCCCGGAGGCGGACGTCGTGGCCGACCTGGACGAATTGATGCGGCTCAACCCGAAGCGGCCCTACTACCTGCTCGTGCATGTGCGCGAAACCAACAGCATCAAGCGCGTCATCAGCATCCTCGCCCGCCTTGCGGAGCAACCCGAGGTCGTGGCGCTGGACACCTTTCTGAAACTCGCCGCGAGCAACCAGACTTTCAAAACACGCTACAAGGATTCGCGGCCCGAAGGCGAGCAGTGGATCAATGCCGTGCCGTGAACCGGGCGACGCGCTGCCCAAGGCAGGTCCTTGACGTTGAAGTTTAGGCCAGCGGCAGTCCTACCCTGGTATCAGCTGCCTCCGACCCGAACCTGTGTCTGCCGGTGCATGCCACGGGCCAAGCTGCCGGAGTGCTCAGCGGTTGAGGGTGACGATGGCGCAGTTGAGGCCGGCGGCGAAGGTGACCCAGGCGAGATAGGGCAGCCAGAGCCAGCCGGCGGTCCGGTCGAGACGCCAAAAACTGCGCTGCACCAGGACGAGGCAGACCCACAGGGCCATAATTTCGGCGAGGGCGAGGCCGGGACTGTGCAGACCGAAGAAGAGTACGGACCAAAGGGCGTTGAGCGCGAGCTGCACGAAAAAGAGCACCAGCGCGCTCCGGGCGCCAGGCAGGGTCCGGTGCTGCCACACGCGCCACGCTGCGACGCTCATGAGGAGGTAGAGGAGGGTCCAGGCCGGGCCGAAAACCCAACTGGGCGGATTCCAGCTTGGTTTGACGAGTGCCGGATACCATTCGCGCACGCTGCCGGCGGTGGCCGTGCCGCCGATGGCGGCGGCGGCAAAGGTGGCGGCCATAAACCCGAGCAGGGCGATCCAGGAGCGAATGGTGGGAAAACTCATGCGGAGGCCCGCGTGGGCAGCGTGATTTTACCGGCGGCAAACTTGATGAGGAAACGCGTGGCGAGTTCAGCACGGGTGGCGAGGCTCGGCAGGTGGGCCCATTCCTCGGCGCTGTGCAGCCGGTCGCCGATCGGACCAAGACCATCGAGACAGGGGAGACCGGCGGCGGAGAGGTTGTTGGCATCAGAAGCGCCACCGGCATGGACCCAGTCGAAGGGGGCAAGCTTTAGCTCCTGAGCGCACTGCTGCCACGCGGCAAAGGCCGCTTCAGCGGTGGCGCTGCGCTCCATCGGTGGGCGCGAGAAGCCTCCGGCGATATGCAGTCCGTAGCCCTCCCGCGTCCGGATGGGCGCGGCGAATTCATCTAACTTGGTGAACACGGCGGCGCGGTCGGAAAGGTGGGTGATGCGCACGTCGAGCTTGGCCTCGGCGAAATCGGGCACGACGTTGGTGGCAGGGCCGCCGCCGCGGATGTGGCCGATGTTGAGCAACACGCCGGGCAGGGCGTCGGGCAGGCGGTGCACGGCGACGAGGAACTCGGCGAGGGCGGCGATGGCGTTGCGCCCGAGCCGGGGGCCGCTCGCGGCGTGGGCGGCGCGCCCGTGGCAGGTGACGGTGAAATTGCCGGTGCCCTTGCGCGAGTGGACCAGATCGCCGTTGGGCCGGGCCGGCTCGAAGATGAGGCCGAGTTGGTAGCGCGCCGCCGCTTCGACGAAGAACGGGCTGGCCCCGTGGGACCCGATTTCCTCGTCGGGATTGAGCAGCACCTCGTAGCCGATGCGGCCCCCGTGGGCCGTGCGCTCGAATGCCTCCAGGGCGGCGAGCATAACGACGAGACCGCCCTTCATGTCGATCACGCCCGGGCCGCGCAGGCGGTCGGGCGCAAGCTGTTCGCAACGCTGGAACGGGTCCTCCGGCCCGTAGACCGTGTCGTAGTGGCCGCTGAAAAAGAGCTGCACAGGTGCGGCGGGGCGCACGCGGATGCGCAGGGCCTGTGCGGGCGTGCCGGCGAGCAGGAGCGACTCGATGGCGGCGCCGGGGAGCCGGGCAAATTCGGCGGCGAGCAGCGCACGCATGGCATCAAGTCCGGCGAAGTTATGGCTGCCGGAGTTTTGATTGCACCAGCGGATGAGCCGGTCGCGGAGGGCATCTGGGTTCATTGCCCCGAGGCTGCAGCAATCCCCGGACGGGGGAAATCACTAATTCAGGGGCGGATCCGAGGGGCCCCGCGTTCGGATACCAGGCGGGAGCCAAACAGGCAGGCTAGAACGGGCGTCAAACCGCCAAGGAACGCCAATCGGCGCTGCCTCGGAAAGGTGAAAGCAAGCGCAGATTGGCGGTTTTGATCAGGGGCGTTGCGCTTTGGGGCGGGGCCCGCATTGCGACCAGTCCCAAGGCTTGAAGCCGAGTTTCAGGGCGGGGGAGTTTTTGGCGAGACGCCAGGTCTTTTTGCCCTCGGTGAGCTTGGGATCGGCGATGACCGAGAGCTGGTCGTGGCCGGCCTTGCGCCACTGGGCCCAGGTGTAGCGCGGGGGCACCCCCGGGGTCTTGGTCCGGGGATTGGCGCTGGCGGGAAGTTTGCCATCTGGCGACCAGAAACAGTTCGCGTTGGAGACCAGGGCGCCCTTGGCGATGTTGCCCTTGTAGCCGCCGGCAAAGAGCCGGCGGCTCGGACCGACGACGATGTTGTTGTAATAACTGGCGCTCATGAATCCCGGCTCGACGCGTGACACGGAGGTCAGGGCATTCTGGCCGCGGGCGAAGATATTGTTCCGCACAATGTTCTCGCGGGCAAAGTGGATGTTGAACGGTGCGTCCTTGGTATCGTGCACAAGGTTGTGCTCGATGATGAGGTGCGAGGTGCCCTCGTCGAGGTAGATGCCCCAACCGCCGTAATCGTGCGACCAGATGTGATGGAGGTGGTTGCCGCGGACGACGGTGCCGGGCTGCACGCCGAGGGTGTAGATGCCGCCCATGTCGCTGAGGATGCCGGCGCCGATGTCGTGAATGAGGTTGTGCTCGATCACGTTGTTGCGCGAGGGCGTCTCGCGGAAGCCCCACGTCCAGCCGGTCGAGATGCC
>CAJBES010000324.1 GCA_903952145.1 uncultured Opitutaceae bacterium
CTCCTGGCGCGGCCTGCTGCTGCTGAGCGGGGTGAAGGCGGGCACCCCCGCCGCCAACAACATCTTCCGTTCGGAGGATGGGAAGCAGGTCCTGTGGGCGGGCGGCGTCGATGATCTCTGGCAGCTCGGCAAACCCGTCGGCCAGGGTGGCCCCTGGAAGGATACGGCCGTCAAGGCCTTCAAAGACTCGGACGCCTACCTGATGAACGGCTACGATCGCAAGGAGCTGACCCTGAGCGCGGACAAGGACTGCACGATCACGATGCTGGTGGACTTCGACCTCCAGAGCGGCTTCCACGCCTACAAGACCTTCCCCGTGAAGGCCGGAGCGGCGACCACGTTCACCTTCCCCGACGGCTTCGCCGCCCACTGGGTGCGGTTCGTGTCCGATAAAGATGTAACCGCCACGGCATGGCTGGAGTACCGCTGATGCCCAGGTCCTCCACCAGCTGCCTGATGAGGCCACTCGCCCGCTCCGGGGCGTGCGGATTCCGGCGTTCCGGCACCGATCAAGCCCTGTGTACCATAAGGCCCCTGGGGTGCGAATGTGCTGCAAGGCTTTGCCGAAGTCGTCATTCCGCACAATGCTCCGGCCAAAGTGGAAATCCCCCTGCGGATATTCCTCCTGGATCCCGGCGTGGTGCTCACGTCCGTAAGTATCCGGCCCAATTAAAATAAAAACGCCTACACTTAACATAAGGAAAAACCGATGAAAAAGACCCTCATCATGGCACTCCTGATCTGCGCGCTGATGCGTTCTGCGCTTCTGGCCGCAGGCATGAACACGGAAAGCCTGACCAAAGACCCGGGCGTCGGCGAAAAATACACATCAACCGAACGCCTCGACCTGAAGATGGTCAAGGAGCACAACAACTTCGGCTACACCGAGGATGAGATTAAAACCCGCTTCGATTATCCGCTGATGTATCAATTCGACTTCGCCGGGCTGGCGAAAAACCGCCTCAAGCCGCCGCCGGCGCCCGGTATCCATCCGCGCGTTTTTTTCAACCCGGAAGAGTTGCCCGGTCTGCGCCAACGCCTTGCGGAGACCAAGCCCGGGAAAATGGTCATGGACCAGATCCGCGCCGGCCTGGCGGATTGCCTCACCGGCCCGAATGCGAAATTCGGCGCGATTTACGCTGCGGTCGCACGGGGGGAGGAAAACCCCGGTTTGCTAAATGATTCCATGGCCTACTACGTTTTGTATGAGGCGTTCCGCTGCCTGGTGGATCAGGACGATGCGGGCGGGAAGAAGGTGGCTGCTGCCATTACCACGCTCGCGAAGATGGATAAGGCTGTTTTGGCCAAGCACCGGATCGACATCGCGGCGAATCCAAAATCCGGCCCGAATGCGGCGCATGATTTTCAGAGCCTATCGTGGGATTGCCAGTGGGGGCTGCTCGGGCTTGGATATGATTTCGCCTACAATTGGCTGGATGAAGCCCAGCGCGACACCGTGCGTGAGACGCTGGCCGAGGCGACCGCCGGCATGTCCTTCATCGGCCAGGAAACGCTTCCGGCACTCCGCGCCAACACCTCGAACTGGACCCCGATGCACATGCGCTTCATCTTCATGATCACGGCGATCGAAGGGGAAAAGGGCTATGACCCGGCGGCTTACAAGCGCTGCGTGGAAGGTTATAAGCGCTATATGAGCGTGAACATCTTTCCGGCGGGCGAGATGTTTGAGGGGATGGGCAAGAACTGGGTTATGGCGGAAAATGTTTTTCCCCTGGCGAAGCGCGGCGAAAACCTCTTGTCCCTGGTCAATTTCCGCAATCAGGCCACCGGTTACTACCTCCACGCC
>CAJBES010000325.1 GCA_903952145.1 uncultured Opitutaceae bacterium
AGGATGCAAAAAGGTCAACCCGATTCACCCGCAGGCTTCCCGTTTGCGGTCTGTGAACTCCGCTCCACCACGGAGAACGAGATCATCGCCTGGTTCAAAAAAGAGCAGGATGCCAGAATTTTCGCCGAAGCAGAGGCAAAAATCGCTGAACTTGAACTGAAACTCAAAAAAGAGGCGCAACGCCGTCTGAGCGAAGTGCGTACTGCGTATCGGCATGCGCTTATACTGCGCTAATCACACAGGAGGCTCAACCATGAAACAAACGGACACAATCGACAACAAATATCTGGATATTTGCACTGAATTCATCGAAAAACGCTTCGGGAAAGATCCCGGCATCAACCGATACCCAGAGCTGGATCGCATACTTGCCAATCTGGTTTCCCCAGAGGATGGAGGGATGGTCTGCCGGTTCGATACGTCGGACTTAAGCTGGGTTGAAGCTGACCAGAACTTCACGAGCTGGTGTATCATGGCTAATGGTAGCGTATATGTTGCAAACTCCGAGGATGCCACTGGCGATGAGGATGTTCACTTCCAAATAAGACATCCGAGGGAGGCCGCTGAGCTGATCCACCTGTTCGTCCAGCCGTCGTCACGTCTTATATCGCCGATTTCCGAATCACATTGCTTGGAACTCTCGGAAATAGCCGGCCTGTATGCCCTGATTCCATGCGGTAAAGGGTTGCGGGCTCTGGACCTAACATGTCTGCCAACGAGTATGCCGCCCGATTTCCGTAAGACATTGGAAGTCAGCCTGACTCAGAAAGAGAATAGTCTTATCAATGGCGAAGGCTGCGAAGCCCATCAATTTGCGAAGCGCTGGCCGAACTTTGTCGGCACGCTTCCAGATGCAGAGCCACTCGTGCGAGCCGGATATGTTTTATGCAAAGGTCAACCTGCCCGCCATGGAATTAACTTGCTGGCGGGCGATCCCAACATCGCCGGCCCGTTCGTGTACGTCCTGCTGGTGCCCTCCAAAAACGATGTATCGTCATTTTATCTGGGCGAGTATCTCAATTACGACATAGATGCGTATGAACAACTCGAAAACGCCTTTTCGGAAGCGAATGACTTGGAGATGATTTGCGCGATGCTCGCTAACCTCTCCGTTCGCTTACCAATGGATTTCACGGATCAAACCAAATTGGCAGCTCAATCCAATCTCCTGAGACAGCGCGTCATGCAAAATGCGAGCCAACTCATCAATTGCCGTGTACCTTATCATAACCAGCAAACCCAGTATCAGGCTGCATCTTCTGCTCTTAACCGGATAGTATCCGGCAGATTAGCGCCCGTGAACACCAGATCGAATAACCATTAAAGGAAGGAGGCGCTCATGAACTCAAAGAATAAAGTCACGGAAACTGCGACAACTATGCCCCAGGCCTACCTTGATATGCAGATGACAGCGAGTAATTATCTCGAACTGGGGCCGGAGAAATACAAGGCGATCCTCGATCACGACCTGCAACTGGAGAATATTCCCGCTGACATGTTGTCCACGATTGAGCAGGGAATGCGGCAGATCATGGAATCCAAGGGTCTCACGAGCGACACCCCCTTCACAGGACTCGACATCGACGGATTTTACATGCTCGCAGAATTGCTGGATCTGAAAGCCGAGATGCAAGAGGCCTCATTTTATGAAAACGACCAGTTCCTGGACTCAATGCACATGGTTGACTCAGTTACCGACGAGCGTGTCATCCTCTACAACTTGGTGCCAACACCAGAAGCACGAGAAGCAGCAGAGGCAAAAGGCGGAAGAAAGAATCGGATCGGCCCGGAACGTCCACGCCTTCGTAAGCGTCCATCAGAAAGCAAGGGCGTATGAACTTTTGGATCGTTTCCTTAGCGACTATGATAAGTTGTGCGAGGCCCCCAGGGCGTTTTCATTTGAACGGTTTTTGAGCTTTTATTAATTGGTTATATATTTGCACTGGACAATCGGCCGTTTTTTTGCTTAACTATAATGCGTCGGCAAATGGCTGCGGAGGGCGCGGCTTCAGCCTAACGTGCAAAAGCAGGGTGAGAATAACATGCTGATTATCAGAAAGATCCGTAAAGACGAGCTCAAACAGTTCAAGAAGCTTGAAGGCGAATATCATTACATGGGCGAGACCCGGTCAGGAGGCGACACGCTGAGGCTGGTGATCGAGGAGGACGGCGTGTGGGCCGCCCTGATGGTCTGGGGCTCGGCCTGCTACAGGCTCAAGGACAGGGATGCGTACATCGGCTGGTGCCCGACGCTGCGGGCGAGGCGGCAGAAGCTGGTGGTGCAGAACCGGCGCTTCACGATCCTGTCAAAGCCGGGGGAAAAGCCGAACCTCGCCTCACAGGCATTGGCGCTGGCCGCGCGGGAGCTTCCCGCGCTGTGGCGGGCGGATTTCGGCTACGAACCGCTTCTGGCGGAGACTTTCTGCGACAGGGAGGTGTCAGCGGGGACGTGCTACCGGGCCGCGGGATGGACGCCGCTGGGGATGACGAAAGGATATTCGCGCTCGCGCCAGACAAGCGACTTCTACGTGCCGAACGAACACCCGAAGGCTCTCTGGGTCAAGCCCCTCCGGCCTGACGCATGCCTGGCGCTGAGCGGGACGAGCCTGCCTCCGGAATGCCTCGGCGGGGCTGACAGCGACGCCTACGGCGTGCTTCCGCTCACGCAGCCGATGGCGGAATCCCTCCACGAGGCGCTCTGCGGGGTCGCCGACCCGCGCAAAAGGAACCGCCAGTTCCACATCGGCACGATGCTCACGCTCCTGACGCTCGGCGTGATGGCGGGACACAAAGACCTCAAGGGCATCGTCAGGTACTGCGGCAAGCTCACGCAGAAGCAGCGCGTCGCCCTGGCCCTGCCGCGCTTCGACCGCAAAGGGGGCGGCAACTACCGGAAGACCCCGAGCTACACCGCGTTTTACAGCCTGCTCGGCCAGCTCGACCCGGACAAGTTCGCTTCGGTCCTCGGGGAATGGATACGCGCACACGAGGGCAGCCTCCCCCGTCAGCTCGCGCTGGACGGAAAGTTCGTGCGCGACGTGGCCGGCATGGTCTCTCTCTCGGATGCCGTGAGCGGCGTCCCTCTGGCGATGGCGTCAGCCTCCCAGAAGGAGGGCGAAGGAGAGAAGTGCGAAATGAGAGTCGCGGTCAACCTCATCAAGGTGTCCGACCTCTCGAACGCCATCGTCTCCGCGGACGCGCTGCATTGCCAGCAGGAAGCCGTACGGGAGATCCTCATGTCCGGCGGCGAGGCGCTCGTCCAGGTCAAGGCCAATCAGAAGTCGGTCCTGTCCGCGTGCGAGGCCGTAGCACAGGGGCGCACCCCCTTTTTTGCACGGGAACCGTGACGGAGAAGGGGCACGGCAGGACGGAAACCCGCCGCACAACCGTCTACGCGCTCACCGAGCCTGCTGAAGTCGGGCTCTTCGGCGCCCGGACACTGCTCAAGACCGAGAGGACCCGCACGGTCCACAAGACGGGCGAAACCTCGCAGGAGACCGCCTGGCACCTCTGCACGCAGGAAGCCCACATCCGCAACGCCAGCCAGTGGGCCGCTGTTGTCCGGGACCACTGGGGGATCGAGTCGCGCAACCACAACAGACGCGACTCGCAACTGCTTGAGGATAAGACCCGCAGCCGCAACCCCAACATCGTCGGCAACCTCGCAGTCGCCCGTGCGGCACTGTTGTTCTTCAACGCCCATACCGGGGATGCCAACGTCAATGCGTTCGTCGAAAACTGTCGTGAAGACAGGCAAATGTCCTTGCGCCTTCTAATCGCTCAAAAACCGTTCAAATAGAAACGCCCTGGCGAGGCCCCCGTCATCGTCCTTAAACACTTGACTGCTATCTCCCCATCCTATAACCTTATAAAAATTTCGTAGGAGATGGCTCTCCACGAGGTAGGCTCAATAACACTTCTCGAAATAAGGATTAAGCAATGTCAGCAAACGAGACAGTCATAATGGATGAGGCGTGTCGTCTGGGCATACGCTACGGCAAGGAGCCCAGTATATGGAGCGCTGTTGAGAAGGCATTAAACGATCTCATAAGTGCAAGAGATTATGCCAGCAAGCCATTTGATGGCCGGCCAACAAAAATGGAGGCTGTTGATTTCTTAAGACTTGTTTCCATGGTAATTCCGGAAGCAATAACCGATAGTATTGTTGATGCTTGC
>CAJBES010000326.1 GCA_903952145.1 uncultured Opitutaceae bacterium
AAAAATGACAAAATGGATATGGCGACACAGGCGAAGAAGGGTGGGACTATGACGACACTTAAATCCCATATCTCCCTAAGCCGGACGAGCCGGAACCAAAGAGGGGTTACGATGTAATCCTGACGAATGAGCGTGGAGACAATCATGTCTGCCAAGGATCTTGAGGAAAGATACGCGGGGAATCTGCATGGGGTGTTGTCCTGTTTTGATCGAATCATCCTCGTGGGAACGATGCCGGGTGCGTGTTACGCGCAGGGCATGACGAGTTTTTTGCACCAGCAGAGCCTTCGCATTTTTGACTACGCGAAGTTTGCGGAGCCGTTGCGTGATCGGATTCGTGAGCGGGCGCATCAAGTCTGTGCCGACGCAGGGGTTGAAATTGAGCACGTCAGGAAGAGCGACATTCGCAAGGAAGAGCGGGTCGCGCGCGTATTGAGGTTCCCTCGATATTTCGTCTGCCAAAGAGTGGATTTCATGCTAGCAGTTTTTCCTGACTTTGCGTTCTATTCCAGCTATCGAGGAACTGGAGCGGCGACTGGTATCCCAGAGTGGAATGCTGTCGCTTGCGGTTGTAAAACACCTCAATATATTCAAAGCTCACGGCTTTCATTTCGTCATGAGTGGCGTAGCGAATGCCATGCACCCGTTCATTTTTGAAGCGGTTGAACCAGCTCTCGGTCGGTGCGTTATCCCAGCCGTTTCCTTTCCGGCTCATTGAGCAGAGCATGCCGTATTCCTTGAGTTTGTCCTGAAAGACAAGACTGGCGTACTGGCTGCCCCGGTCGGAGTGATGCAGCAGCCCCGGCGCTGGCTTCTTGCGGAACCAGGCCATGCTCAGCGCGTCCGTCACGATGTCCGCCGCCATGCGCGGCTTGAGCGACCCGCCAACGACTTCACGGTTGAACAGGTCGAGCACGATGGCCAGATACAGCCAACCCTCATCCGTCCACAGGTAAGTGATGTCCGACGTCCAGACCTGGTTCGGCGCCGTCGGCGTGAAGTTTCTGGCCAGCCGGTTATCGGCCACCGGCAGACCATGCTTCGAGTCCGTCGTGACTATAGTGGTCCCCGGATTCAAGACAGCGGTTTAAGCTGTTCGCTGTCATGAGGAACAAGCAAAAATGAGTGAGCCGAAGAAGAGGAAAGTCCCTTCGCCTGAGTTCAAGGCAAAGGTGGGTTTGGAAGCCGTACGCGGCCTGAAGACGTTAAACGAGATTGGTCAGGAATTTGGCGTCCACCCCGTCCAGGTAGGACAGTGGAAGAAGGCCATTCTCGAGCAAGCCAGCACACTGTTTGAAGGCAAGCGCGGCCCCAAGCCGTTGGCCGCGCACCGCGAACCGGCTCTGCTCTACAGCGAGATCGGCAAACTGACGATGGAACTGGACTGGCTCTAAAAAAAGTCTGGGATCAGCCTGTGATGATCCGGCAAGGGTGGATCGCCAAAGGAGAAACGGTTGCCATCGTGCAGCAATGCGTACTGGCCGGGGTCTCACGTGCGACGGTGTATGCGCAGCAAAAAGCCCGAGCGGTCGATGAAAGCGATCTCTTGCTCTGCCAATTGATCGACGAAGAATTCACACAGCACCCGTTCTACGGCAGTCGGAAAATGGTGGTATTTCTCAAAGGAGCGGGGCACACCGTCAACCGCAAACGGGTACAACGCCTGATGCGGCTGATCGGACTTGCAGCGATTGCGCCGGGCTCCAACACGAGCCGCCCGCATCCCGGGCACAAGGTCTATCCCTACCTGCTGCGCGGGGTACCTGTCACCAGGCCGAATCAAGTTTGGAGCACGGACATTACGTACATCCGGCTGCCGCGCGGCTTCGCTTACCTGGTCGCCATCATCGACGGGTACAGCCGCAAAGTTCTCAGTTGGCGGATCAGCAACAGCATGGAGGCCGTGTTTTGTGTCGATTGCCTGGAGGACGCTCTGCGCCATCACGGCAAGCCAGAAGTGTTCAACAGCGATCAGGGCTCGCAGTTCACCAGTACCGCTTTCACCGATGTGCTCAAACGCGAAGGTGTGGTCATCAGCATGGATGGCCGGGGTCGCGCATTCGACAATATCTTTGTCGAACGCCTCTGGCGCAGCGTTAAGCACGAGGACGTG
>CAJBES010000327.1 GCA_903952145.1 uncultured Opitutaceae bacterium
CCGCATCGGCATCGGCCCGGCCGGTCCAGGTGACGAGCCGGTAGTCGCGGAGCAGCGGCGCCTCCTCGACCGGCGCGGCGGACACGACGGGGGCGGCGGCCTGTTTCAGCAGGGCGCGCTGGTGCCGCAGGGCGCGAACGAAGAAGAGCAGATCAAACAGGTAGCGGTTGAACAGCCGGCGCGGTTCCTGGGCGAGACGCACGGTCCATTCCAAGCCGCAGCGGCGCATCCAGACCGGCGCGCGGCGGACGCGGCCGGCGATCATGTCGAACGTCCCGCCGACGCCGATGGAAACGGGCACGTTGAGCCGCGGCAGGTTCATGTAGATCCACTTCTCCTGTTTCGGGCAGCCGAAGCCGACGAGGAGAATGTCGGGGCGGGCGGCCTGGATGCGTTCGAGGATGGCGGTATTGTCGAGGTCGAGGAGCTTGGCGATGGGCGGTGAATACATGCCGGCCACGATCAGGCCGGGATGGGCGGCGGTGAGCCGGGCCTTGACCTCGGCGAGCGTGGCATCGTCGGCGCCGAGGAAGAACAGGCGGTGGCCGCGGGCGGCGGCGTGCCCGGCGAGGAGGGGAATCAGATCGGAGCCGGCAACGCGTACGCGCAGCGGGGCCCCGAGCCAGCGCGAGGCCCAGATGAGCGGCGTGCCGTCGCAAAGCACGAGGTGGGCTTCGAGGAGAATGCGCTGCAACTCGACGTCGTGGCTGGCGAGGGCGGCGAAATCGAGATTGGCGGTGGCGATGTAGCGCGGCCGGCGGGCGGCGACGAGGGCGTCGATCTGACCGAGGGTCTCGGCCATGGTGACGTCGTGGAAGGGCACGCCGAGGATGACGACGGTCCGGGGTTCAGGCAGGGGGGACATGGCGGTTAATGGCGGGCAGGTTGGCGTAAAAATCGGCGAGGCGGGCGCCAAGGCGCGGCCACGTGTAGGTGGCGAGCACCTGACCGCGCCCCTGCACCCGGAGCCGGTCACGCAGGGGTGCATCGGCCAGCAGACGGGCGAGGGCGGCGGCGAAATCCGCCGGGGTGTCGCCGAGCAGCAAATGCTCGCCATCGCGCAGATCGAGACCCTGTGCGCCGATGGTGGTGGAGACAACGGGGCAGCCAATACCGAGAGACTCGGTGATCTTCAGCCGCGTGCCGCCGCCGATGCGCAGCGGCACCATCTGGAGCCAGGCGCGCTGATAGTAGGGACGGACGTCGGGAACCTCGCCGGTGACGGTGACGCCCGGGAGTTCGCCGAACGCGCGCACGGCGGGTGCCGGGTTCTTGCCCACGATGAGGATGCGGCGGTCGGGCACGGCGGCGAGCAGGGCGGCGTCGGCGTGCGCGAAATACCACTGCAGTCCGTCGATGTTGGGCGTGTAGTCCATCGCGCCGCAGAACAGCACCGTCGGCGCCGGATCGGGCCGCGGGGGGAAGCGGTCGAACGCGAAGTAATCCGGGTCTACCCCATTCGGGAGCACGAAGATGGGCGCGGCGGCATCCACCTCGCGGCGCAGGAAGGTCTCGTCATCGGGCCCGCACACCACGGTGGCGGCGAGTTCGCGCGCGGCGGCGCGCTCGAGGCGGCGGAGTTTCCAGAGGTTCTCGCGGCGCAGCATCCGGTCGCGCCAGCCGAGGCGCAGGTTGGCGAGTTCCTCCTGCTGGAACAGCAGGTCCACGCGGCTGCGATCCATGATGCGCGGCGCCTGCGACGGCAGGGTGCGGAGGTACGGCCAGAGAACGAGGTCGACGAAGTGGGTCAGATCGTAGGTTTGGCCGGCGGCGAAACGGTCGAGCGCGGCCTGCACGCCGGGCTGCCGCCAATGGGTGACCGTGGTGGGCAGCGGCTCGAGCAGGCGCTCCGGGAAAAGGCGCGGCCACGGCGGATGGCGGAAAGGGTGAAACTCCACGCGTGCGCAGAATTCCCGGAAGACCGCGTCGTGGTCCGCGTCGGCGTCGCTTTCTGAAAGGCAGAAAAGGTCCACCTCGTGCCGCCGGCCCAGTTCCCGCGCGAGGTTGAACACGCGGTGGTACGTGCCCCGGTTCACCGGGTAGGGCACGTAGGGGTAGACGAGGAGCAGTTTCATGGCGAGGCGGGCGGTGCGTTTCCAGAGTCTACGACGCGGCCCGACTGACGCCAGCGAAACAGCGTGGAGGGGTGCACGCCGGCCTGCGCGGCCACCCAGGTGAGATCATGGTGGCCTTCCGCCAGCAGGCGCTGCGCCAGCAGCAGCCGCTCGCGCCGGCCAGGGGCGCGGGTGAAGCCGCCCGCCAGTGCCGCGGGGGTCGCCGCGACCGCGAGCGGGGTCCCCAGATGTGGCACCGGTGCCAGGGTGGCCGCCGGGGTGGGGGGGCCGGGTGGCTCCCACCAGCCCGAGCGGAGCACCGGGCCGTCAAACATCAGCACGAGGCGGTCGATCACGCTCTTCAGCTCGCGCACGTTGCCGGGCCAGTCGTACTGCTGGAGGCGAAGTACGAGCGCGGGTTCGATGCTGTCGAAGAACTTGCCGAAGCGCGTGCACGCCTGGTCGAGGAAATGGCGCACCAGCAGCGGCACGTCCTCACGCCGCTGGCGCAGTGGCGCCACGCGCAGTGTGACCTCGGCGAGGCGGTAGTACAGGTCGGCGCGGAAATTGCCCGCGGCGACGGCGGCCTCAAGGTCGCGATTGGTGGCCGAGAGCAGGCGCAAGTCCACGGCGTATTCCTTGCTGCCGCCGAGCCGCCGGGCCCGCCGCGTTTCCAGGAAGCGCAGGAGCTTGGCCTGCAGCGCGGGCTCGAGCTCGCCGATTTCGTCGAGGAAGAGCGTGCCACCGTTGGCCTGCTCGACGAGACCCGGGCGGTCGGTGTTGGCGCCGGTGAACGCACCCTTAATCACGCCGAAGAGTTCCGACTCGAGCAGCTCCGGCGGAACCGCGGCGCAGTTGATGGCAACGAACTGGCCGCCCTTCGTCGTGTCGTGCAACGCCTGTGCGACGCGCTCCTTGCCGACGCCCGACTCGCCGGTGATCAGCACCGTGGCGCGGGTCGGGCCGATACGTTCAATCGAGCGGCGCAGCGCGGCGAGGGCCTCGCTCGCGCCGACCATGCCGTCGGGCTCGGCCTGACCCGTGCCGCCGTAAAGCTGCAGCCAGAGCCGCTGCGCCTCGACCGCCACCTGGCACGCATCGGCCCAGCGCTGCGGGGTGTCGCGCGAATCCAGCACGTCGAAGGCTCCGTCACGGCATGCGCCGATGATCTGCGCCGTGGTCAGTTCTGTCCCGTGGACGATGAAGTACCGGTTCGCCTGCGCCATTTGCGTGCGCAGCGCCGGCCAGGCGGGATGCTTCAACTGGGTCGCCGCACAGAGATAGACGCGCGCGGTGGTGGCGTGGTCGAGCAGGTCGATGGCCGGGTGCAGGCGGACATGGAAGCTTCCGCCGGCCCGTTTCAGCACCCGGGTGACCGTGGACAAATCCGCATTGGATTGCAGACAAATCTCAACCATTTGCAATGCAATGCACGAAAAATGAAATGCGAATGCAATGCTAATATCTATGTCTTCATCGCAGCATTGTATCTGAAAATTTACTATTTAGTTACAGGACTGTCCGGAATTAACTCACTATCCTAGAACAAGGTAGGGGTATCATCCGTGAAGGACGTTGTATCAAGTAGTGGGGAACGTGGCGCAAAAAGTTGTCCTACAGGGACTTTCTCGAACGGCGTGACGCTGAGAACCTGAAGGATTTAATGCAGACTCGGCTCCAAACGATGGGTTTTCTTGAGGATGGCGACCAAGAGGTAGGTGCTGATCGCCGGCCAGATCTGGATGCGCACGGCGTTGTCCGATGTGCCGATGAAAGAGCGGATCCGCAGATGCTGTTTGATCCAACGGAAGAACAGTTCGATCTGCCAGCGAGCCTTGTAGATCTCGGTGAGCCGCGCAGATCCAGCAAGGTATGCAGTTTGATCGCCGCTTTGGTCGAACGAAAGTGCGCCCAAGGAAACAAACTCAGGCACAAGTCGATGACGGTCGCGTCGAGCGCGTAAACGGTTTGCCACGTGGCGTAACGACTTCGCGGGAGGCGGTTCGAAGGTTCCGCTGCAACTCATCGAGCTCATCGGTGCCAATCCCTTCCTCACGCCGCGCGAGACGGAGCGCCAGTTGGGCGTTGCCTACAACACCGTGATGCGCGCCATTGTCGCGTTGGAAGCCGGCGGTGTGCTGGCCAAGGTGGGCGAGGGCAAACGCGACCGCGTCTTCTGTGCCCAAGCGATCCTCAAGATTCTGGATGAGCCGGCCCGCCTGGTGCCGGATCCTCCGGCGGCGCATCGTCGGACGTCCCGCAGGTAATGGACCCAGCGTAGAGGCAACAAGGTCTGGCGATCTCCGCCAGAAACTCGTGGCGCTCACGGCAGAGGTTGTGCAGACGGAAGACGAACTCGCGGCCTTGGAGTCCGACGGACAACTCACCCTCGGCGCCACGCCTGCGTCTGCGGTTCAAATCCCCCGCATGCCCGCGGAGAAGATCGCCTTGTTCCTCGACCTGTTTGGCACGCGGCGCTCCGTTTATCCCAAACGGTGGGAGAGCAGCAAAACAGGTAAAAGCGGTTATTCTCCGGCATGTGGCAATGACAGCTTTGCAAATCGGCAAACGGGAATCTGCCAAAAGCCAAAGATAAAATGCGCGGAGTGCTGCCACCAGCGATTCCCTTCTCTCGCCGAGCACGCAATCGAAGCCCACCTGCGGGGTGAACAAACCCTCGGCGTGTATGCCATCGGCACCGACGCTACCGGCCGGTTTCTCTCGGCCGACTTCGATGGCGAGGGTTGGCGGGATGACGTGCTGGCCTATCGCGAGTCCCTGATGCCCAGCGCCCACGGTGTGCCCTGCAGGCGCGTGCGCCCGAGGTAACATAACCATCGACATCACGAGGTTTCAGGCACGCAATTGGAAAGTGATCTCCGCGACCGGTTGAACCGAAGCCGACCGCGACGGTCGATCAGAATGAAAACCTCCAAGACCAAAGCCGCCGGTAAACCCGCGCCAACGCCGAGCGAGGCCAAGGGTATCGCAATGACGGAGACGACCAACCTGGCTGCGGTGGCGCCGGCGAGCGCTGATTTGAACGCCCCGGCCGCCGCTCGGTTTCCGATCGTGGGCATCGGGGCGTCCGCCGGGGGGCTGGCGGCGTTTGAGGCGTTCTTCGCCGGCATGCCAGTCGACACCGATCCGAACATGGCCTTTGTGCTGGTGCAGCATCTGGCTCCGGACCACAAGAGCATCCTCGCCGACCTGGTCCGGCGTTACACGCGCATGCAGGTTTTCGAGGTGGAGGACGGCATGGTGGTACAGCCCAACTGCACTTACATCATTCCGCCGGGCTGCGACATGGCGTTTCTGAACGGCGCGCTGCAATTGCTGGAACCGGGCTTTCCGCGCGGCCAGCGCCTGCCGATCGACTTCTTCTTCCGGTCGCTGGCGCAGGACCAGCATGAGCAGGCCATCGGCATCATCCTTTCAGGAACCGGCAGCGATGGCACGCTGGGAGTGCGCGCCATCAAGGGCGAGGGCGGCATGGTCATGGCGCAGAACCCCGCTTCGACCGAGTTCGACGGCATGCCCCGCAGCGCCCTCGCCACCGGGCTGGTGGACTACGAGCTGCTGCCGGCCGAGATGCCCACCCAGCTGATCGCCTATGCCCTGCACGCCTTCGGCCGGCCGGCCGAACCCAACGCGGTCCCGACCCTCAAGACCGAGAGCGCGCTGAAAAAGATCTTCATCCTGCTGCGCGCCCAGACCGGCCATGATTTTTCCCAATACAAGCCGAGCACGATCCACCGCCGGATCGAGCGGCGCATGGCGGTCCACCAGCTCAACACGCTGGGCGACTACGTCCGGTATCTGCAGCAGACACCGGCCGAGGTGGAGGCGCTGTTTCGCGACCTGCTGATCGGCGTGACCAATTTCTTCCGCGACCCGGAGGCCTTCAGTGTGCTCGAGGCCGAGGTCATCCCGCGGCTCTTTGCCAACCGGCGGGCGGACGCCGTAATTCGCGTCTGGTCGGCGGGGTGCTCCACCGGCGAGGAACCCTATTCCCTCGCCATTCTCCTGGTGGAGCGCATGGAGGCGCTCAGGCAGAGCTTCACGGTGCAGGTGTTCGCCACCGACATCGACAGCCGGGCGATCGCCACGGCCCGGACCGGGATCTATCCGGCCAGCATCGCGGCCGACCTCACGCCGGAGCGGCTGGCGCGCTATTTCACGGCCGAGCCCGGCGGCGGCGCCTACCGCATCCACAAGGGCATCCGCGACATGCTGGTCTTTTCCGAGCAGGACATCATCAAGGACCCGCCCTTCTCCAAGCTGGACCTGATCGTCTGCCGCAACCTCCTGATCTACCTAAGCGCCGGGCTGCAGCGGCAGCTCATTCCGCTGTTCCACTACGCCCTGAACCCCGACGGCTACCTGTTCCTGGGCCCCTCGGAGGGGGTGAGTGAGTTTGACGCGCTGTTCTCGGCCCAGGATCGCAAGGCCAAGCTGTATCAGAAGAAGCCAGACACGCACAGATACCAGCGCGCGGCCCTGAGCCGTTTTCTGCCGCGCGCGACGGCGATCGCGGAGGCCCTGCCCGCGCGTGGGGCCAAGGCGGGCTTGGTCGTGAAGCTGCCGCTGCGCGAGCTGACGGAACGGGCCTTGCTGCAGCAGGTCGTCGCCGCCGGCGCGCTGGTCAACGACCGGGGCGACATCCTCTACCTGCACGGCCGCACGGGGATGTTCCTGGAGCCGGCCGCAGGCGAGGCAGGGATCAACAACATCGTGAAGATGGCCCGGGACGGGCTGCGCCACGAGCTGGTCACCACCCTACACAAGGCCGTGGGCACCAAGGATGCCGTGCATTGCCCGGGCCTGCGCGTCAAAACCAACGGCCACTATACGACGGTCAACCTGACCGTCCGTCCGGTGCCGACGGGAGCGGGCGCCTCGCCCGAGGCCCCACTCTACCTGGTCATCCTGGAGGAAGTCGCCGACACCGCCGCGCCGGAGACCGCGCCGGAGACCGCGCCGGAGACCGCGCCCGGGCCCTCCGCCGGGCTCATCGCTTCGCTCCAGCACGCCTTGCGGGTGAAGGAGGAATACCTGCAAAGCACGCGCGAGGAGCTCGACAGCAGCACCGAGGAGCTCAAAAGCTCCAACGAGGAGATGCAGTCAGTGAACGAGGAACTGCAGTCCACCAACGAAGAACTGGAAACCTCCAAGGAGGAATTGCAGTCGGTCAACGAGGAGCTGGCCACGGTCAACAACGAGCTGCAAACGAAGGTGGCCGATCTGTCGCGGTCCGTCAACGACATGAACAACCTGGTGTCGGGCACCGGGATTGGCACCGTGTTCGTGGACCATCAGCTGCGGATCCTGCGCTACAGCGCCGCCGCCAGCGCGATCATCAACCTGATCCCCAGCGACGTGGGGCGGCCCGTGGCGCACATCGTCTCCAACCTGATGAACTACGCTCGACTGGTGCCGGATGTGCAGGCGGTGCTGGCCTCGCTCCAACCCTGCGAACAGGAAGTGCAGAGTCTGAGCGGAACCTGGTATGCCATGCGGATCCAGCCCTACCGCACCCTCGATAATGTGATCGAAGGGGCCGTGCTCACCTTCGTGGACATCACGGAGGTGAAGCAGATGCGGCTGGCGCTGGCGGCGGAGCACCAGAAGCTGGAGACGACGCTCAGCAGCATCACCGACGGGCTGCTGGTGCTCGACCGGCACTGGCGCTACACCTACTTCAGTGCGCCGGGGGCGAAGCTGATCGGCATGAGCCCGGAGACCCTCATTGGCCAGTGCGTCTGGGACCTGTTCCCCCGCGCCAAGGACACCAAGGCTCACGAATGCTTTCGCCGGTCGGTCGCGACCGGCCAGCCGCTGTGCTTTGAGGAGTATTATCCCGCGCCGATCGACAAATGGCTGGAGTGCAACTGCTATCCGTCGCCAGAGGGACTGTCGGTCTACTTTCACGACATTTCCGAACGCAAGCGGGCGGAGGAAGCCTTGCGCCAAGCCAATGACCAGCTCCGGCTGGCCGTGGTCGTGCGCGATGCGCACGACGCCGTCACCGTGCAGGACCTGGACGGGCGGATCATCGCCTGGAACCCGGGCGCGGTGCGCCAGTATGGCTGGAACGAAGCCGAGGCCCTGCAAATGAAGGTGCAGGACCGGATCCCGCTGGAGCTGCGCGCGGACGCGCTGGACACCCTCCGACACCTGGCCCGGGCGGAAGTGCTGGCGCCGTATCGGACTGAGCGGCTCACCAAGGAGGGCAAGGCAGTCGCGGTCTCGATCATTTCCACCGCCTTGGTGAACGAGGTCGGGCAGATGTATGCCATCGCCACCACGGAACGTTTGAGTGACGCCCTCCAGAGTCCACCGGTGGAGGCCGGCCCACCGTGAGCAGCAACGATCCGCAATCCGGCGCGGCCGAACTACGCGCTCAGGCCGAAACCCTGATCCGGGGGAAAGCCGCTCAGTCGCCGGAGCACCTCGCGACGCTTTCCCCTGAGGTGACGCGGGCGATGCTGCATGAGCTGCAGGTGCATCAGATCGAGCTCGAGCTGCAGAACGAGGAACTGCGCCGAGCGCAGCTGGCCCTGGCAGACTCGCAGGCGCGCTACTTCGACCTCTACGAACTAGCGCCGGTGGGCTATGTCACCGTCAGCGA
>CAJBES010000328.1 GCA_903952145.1 uncultured Opitutaceae bacterium
CCCGGCCGCATGTATGCCTACCTCGTGCTGGAGCGGACCATGCCCGTCACCTGGGCGCCCTATCCCAAGCCGGAGCAATCCCGCGTCGCGCCCTACACCGACCTGGCGCTGGCCGACCTGCACGACAACCTCGCAAAAATCCTCCTGCCCGACGGCGGTTACACCGAGGGCCCAGGCTACTTCACCTTAACCGCGCGGCAGGCCTTGATCACATTCTACTACTACGCCCGCGCCCGCGGTCTGGATGCCCGCACCCTGGTGCCAAAGGCACTTTACGCGACCGCCATCATGGCGGAGACGCTCGCCAGCACCTCGGATGATGCGCAGATGATCCTGATCTGCGATGCGCAATGCATCCCGCAGGAGGGCGCGGCCTTCCTCGCGTGGCTGATGCCGGATTCGCACTGGGCCACCATCTTCCGCAAATCCGTCGCCCGCACCGGCGGTCAGCCGATGACGCTGATCGCACAAAATCTGGCCCGCGACATCCCCGCAACCGGCCCCGCGTTCCACCCCCTGACCAACATGCCGAAGATCGGCCAGATGGCCTCGCACCGGCAGCTCAATGGCGAATGGGTTAAATTGTTTCTCATGGGCAACCAGTCGGGCGCCGCGCACACCCACGAGGACAAGGGCTCGTTTGTGCTCGAGTTCGCCGGCGACAGCTTCGCGAAGGATTTTGGCATCTGCGATTACAGCAATCCCCTCGCCAACGTGATGAAGCACTGCCAGCGGCACAACATGCTTGTGCCGTGCTGCGACACCGGGGCACGCCCGATGCCGCAGAACCCCATCTTTGCCGACATCACACCGCATGGCCACGGTGACGAGACCTCCTTCCACGCCACGATGGAACTCGCCGCCGGCTGGGAAGGTTGGTTCACGCGCTGGACGCGCACCTGGGACGCCCCCACCCCGGCCGACCTCACGATCACCGACAACTGGGCGCTCGAAAAGGGTGACGGCGTGGTCTTCCACTGGACCACCCCGCTACCCATCTCCCTCGATGCGAGCAACCGCCGCGCCATAATCGAGGGCCGCCGTGGTCGTGCCGTTCTGACCTGGGGGGAAGGCATCGAGGCCGCCGTCGAAGCCCTGCCGCTGGAGGAGCCCGTCTGGAAGGACGTGCTCCGCGAGCGCAAAGAGGGATACCTCGTGACCACGTTGTTGCCCGAAACCCAGCCGCGCCTCTCACTCACCCAGCACGGCCACAGCGGAAAACTGACGGTGCAGGTGAAGCTGGAGCTGAAATAATTTCCTGGGAGCGCGGGCGGCACGCCCGCCATTAATCAGCCGCGGCTGAGTTGCAGGCTGATGATTTCGTAAGGGGCAAACGCGAGGGTCTTGCCGCGCAACGGCGCCCCGAGCGGTTCGCCGAGGAGGTTGACCTTCTGCGCCCGCCAGCCGGCCGCAAGTTTGAGCTGCGCCGTGCCACGCTGCCCGCCGACCTCATGCAACCGCAGCACCCAGCGGTCGCGACCCAGCGGCTGCGCCCAGTGCGGGATCAGGGTCTCGCCGCCCTCCAGCCCGCCGAAGGCGGAGGCCACCGGCCGGCCGCGGTAGGCGACCGGCGATGTGAAAAGATTCTCCGCCTGCACCGCCGGTTGCTCCGCGCGCGGGGCCGTAAGGTCGAAGTGTCCGACCGCCAGTTCGATCGTGTGGCGACCGAGATCGGTGTAAACCGTCGCGGGCTTGGGCAGCCGGCTGAGGTGTGCGGGATAGGCCTTTCCGTGCTCCTCGAAACCGACGTGCCGCGGTGTGCGTAGGAGCGTGAGGCCGAGATTGCCGTCGCGGCAGCTCACGCCGTATTTCGCCTCGGTGAGGACAAAGAGACCGGCGCGCTCACCCTCACTGCTCACCGTCGCCCAGCGGCTCATCGGCCATTCCCACATCGCCTCGGCTTCGCGCGTCGTCGCCAGC
>CAJBES010000329.1 GCA_903952145.1 uncultured Opitutaceae bacterium
CGCCGGCGTGCCGTATCCCCATCTGTTGTGCCACACGGTGCTGCCGTATTCGAACTGGCAGTGGGCGGTGCCGTGTCAGTCAGAGTCGGGTCTGTCGTTGAAGATGGGGTTGCAGGATGCGTTCTGGCGCTTGGGCGGCGTGACGCCGCAAATCCAGACGGACCATAGCTCGACGGCGACGCATCAACTCAAACGCGGGGCCGCCGCACGCGGGTTCAACCTCGATTATCTCGCCCTGTGCGATCATCTGGGGACCTCGCCCCGCACGATCAATCCCGACCGGCCCGATGAAAATGGCGATGTGGAGTCGGCCAACAAACACCTCAAACGCCGGCTGCGCAATCACCTCATCCTGCGCGGCTCGAGTGACTTCGCCTCGCTCGAAGCTTATACGAGCTTCGTGGGCCAGGTCTGCACCGCCGCCAACCTGCAGCGGGCCGTCCGCGTGAAAGAGGAGTTGCTGCGACTCAAGCCCCTGCCAGCGCACCGTTATCCCGACGCCGAAGAGCACACCGCCCGCGTGTCCAGCTACTGCACCGCGCGGGTCAAAAACTGCGCCTACTCCGTGCCGGCGCGCTTAATCGACGCGCGCCTGCTTGCCCGTGTGACCGAGACCACCGTGAGCTTTCATCACGCCGGCGTCGAGGTGGCGCGCTATCCGCGGACGCACACCCAACAGCCTCGCATCGACTACCGCCACATCATCGATTCGTTGGTGCGCAAACCGGGGGCCTTCGCCCGGTATCTTTACCGCGAAGAACTTTTCCCCCGGCCGGTCTTCCGCCAGGCCTACGATCAACTGGTCGCCGATGCGCCCGCCGACGCCGACCGCCACTACGTGAAGCTCTTGGCGCTCGCGGCCACCACCGACGAAGCACGCGTCGCCACGGTGCTCGGCGCCCTGCTGCGCGCCGGCAAGGTGCCGCACGCCGACACCGTGGAAGCGCAACTGCAAATCGCCCCGCCGCCCGCCCGCGAACTCGCGGTCTTTGTGCCCGAGTTACTCAGCTACGATCAGTTCCTGCAGGAGGTGGTCGCATGAGCGCCGCGTCGCTGCCGATCCTTCTGCGCAGTCTCAATCTGGCGACCATGGCGCGGGAGCACGAGGCGGCGCTCGCGCGGGCCGAGGCCGAAGACTGGGGCTACGCGCGCTTCCTGCGGCACCTCGTCGAGACCGAGGCCAACGAACGGCTGCGCCGCCGGGTCGAACGCTTGCTCAAGGAATCGCACCTGCCGGCCAGCAAAACACTGGCGAGCGTCGATTCCGCGCACTTGCCCGACAAAGTTCGCCGTCAGTTGCCGACGTTGCTCACCGGCGATTTTATCCGGCGCGGTGACAATCTGCTTTGCTTCGGTTTGCCCGGACGAGGCAAAACGCTGTTTCTCGCCGCCCTCTGCCGCGAGCTCGTACAGCAGCATCAGCTGCCGATCCTCTACACGACGGCCCACCGGCTCGTGACCGAGCTGCTCATCGCCAAACGCGACCTCAAGCTCGAACGGCTGATCGCGAAGTTCGAACGCTTCGCCGCCATCGCCATCGACGACCTCGGCTACACCCAGCAGTCCCGCGAAGAGATGGAAGTGCTCTTCACCCTCCTCGCCGAACGCTACGAGAAGAAGAGCGTCTTCATTACCTCGAATCTGGTCTTCAGCCAGTGGGATCAGATCTTCAAGGATCCGATGATGACGATGGCCGCCGTCGAC
>CAJBES010000330.1 GCA_903952145.1 uncultured Opitutaceae bacterium
GCGAGCCGGTGCCGGAAGACAAAAGGCAAAACCGGGCCGGCTCATTTGTCGGTCACGGTGATGACCCGGAGCACTTCGTCGAGGGTGGTGCGCCCGGCGCAGACCTTGGACCAGCCGGAGAATTCGAGGGTGCGCATGCCGTGTTCCCGGGCGCACTTGGCGAGGGCGCGGGTGCTTTCGCGCTTCACGATCAGGTCGTGGAGGGCCTCGGTGGGCTTCAGGATCTCGAAGAGCCCGATGCGACCCCGGTAGCCGGTGCCGCGGCAACGCTCACACCCGACCGGGCCCATCAGCTCGGTCACGTTTTCACCGAGCTTCGGATCGAGGCCGAGCACGCCGAGGGTGTCGCGCACCTTGGTGGCACTGATGGACGCCGGCTTGGCGCAGTCGGGACACAGCCGGCGGACGAGACGTTGCGCGATGACGAGCTCGATGGCGGATGCGACGAGGAAGGGCTCGATGCCCATGTCGATGAGGCGGGTGATGGCGCCCGGCGCGTCGTTGGTGTGCAGGGTCGAGAAAACGAGGTGGCCGGTCAGCGAGGCGCGAATGGCGATGTCGGCGGTATCGCGGTCACGGATCTCGCCGACCATGATGACGTCGGGATCCTGGCGCAGCACATGGCGCAGCGCACTGGCGAAGGTCAGGCCGATATCCGGCCGCACCTGCATCTGGTTCGCACCGGGGACCTCGTATTCGATGGGATCCTCGACCGTGACGATGCGCAGGTCGGTGGAATTGATCTGGCGGAGAAAGGCGTTGAGCGAGGTGGACTTGCCGGAACCGGTGGGGCCGGTGACCAGCATGATGCCGTGCGGGAACTCGAGCACGCGGGCAACCTGCGCCCGTTCGGACTCATCCATCCCGAGGCGCTCCATGGTGTAGGCCTCGCGCTTCTGGTTGAGAAGGCGGAGCGAGACGCTCTCGGCGTAGATCGTCGGGATGGTCGAGACGCGGATGTCGAGGGTGTTCTCGCCGGCGCGGTAGTTGATGCGGCCGTCCTGCGGGAGGCGCTTTTCCGAGATGTTGAGCCGCGCCATGATCTTGAGGCGCGAGATAATGGCGTCCTGGTAGCGGAGCAGATTTTCCGGCACGGGCACGGGCACGAGCAGGCCGTCCACGCGGTAGCGGATGCGCAACTGTCCCTCCTGGGGTTCGAAATGGATGTCGGTCGCCACGTCCTCGATGGCCTGCTCGATGACCTCGCGGACGAAGCGCACCACCGCGGCATCGGTATCGGCCTCGGGGGAGTTCTGCGCCTCGGGCGCGTAAGCAGGGGCGGCGGAGTCCTCGATGCTGCCGGCGCCGACGCCATAGTTTTCGACGACAAGCTGGCGGAGACGGTCGGCGGGGGCGAGATACCAGCAGACTGTCCGTGGAGTGAAGATGCCAATCCAGTCGCGCACATCGTCATCGGGCGGCCAGACCGTGGCGAGGTGGAGCGCCGCCCCATCGGATTTAGGCGCGGCCCCAATGGCACCAACCGGGGGCGGAATAGTGATGGGCAGAACCTGGTAATCGTGCACCAAGCGCGCCGGAAGCAGGGGCACGGCCGCGGTATCCGGGGCGAGGGGCGGAGCCACCGGCAGGCCCGAGGCGCGGGCCAGAAAGGGCACAATGGCCGTGGTCGCCAGATTCTGCATGGCCGCCAGCAACTCCTGACGCTCACCGCGCGGAGCCTCAAGGAGGCGACGACGCTGTTCGGCGTCGGGCCAGTCGCGGAGAAAATCCAGCGGGACGACGGTGGGGGCGGCCATGGTCACTTGGTGCCGGCGGGCTGGATGGCCTCCAACACCCGGCCGCGTTCCTTGGCCGGCAGGTTGTCGAGCTGCTTCAAGGCGGCGTCATTGTCGGCCGGGGTGTTGGTGAGGATCGTGGGTCGCAGAAAAAACACCAGGTCGGTGCGGGTGTTCTCCCGGGAGCGGGAGCCGAAGAGATCGCCGAGGAAGGGAATGGGCCCGAGGCGGCTGGTGCTCTTGGACTGGGACGTGCGTTGCAGGCCGCCGAGCACGATGATGTCGCCGGTCCGCACGCTGACGAATGACTCGGTGGTGCGCCGGCCGATGCGGGGCTGCGGATTGCCGTCGATGGTGATCTCACCAAGAATGTCGTTCACCTCCTGTTTGATTTCGAGTTGCACGGAGCCGTCGGTCCCGATGAGCGGCTTCACCGAGAGGTCGATGCCGATGTCCTTGGACGTTACGTTGGAGCGGTAGCCACCGCCGAGGTTGGTGCCAGTGCCGGTGTTGTCGTTGAGGTAGCTACTAATGACGGGACGCTGTTCGCCGACGAAGATTTTGCCCTCCTTGTTGTGGGTCGTGATGATGTTGGGCTGGGAGAGGATGGTGGCGTTGGATTTGCGCGGGGTGGTGGAGAGTGCGATCGTGGCGGCGAGGTCCAGCTGGCCATTTGCGGGGCGGGAGAGGACCGCATCGGTCACGCCGATGCCGGAGGCGGTGCCGGAGAAGCCGACGAGTTTGTCGCCCTCGATCCGGAGCCCCAGCGCGCTGATGCCGGACGAGGCGTTGTCGGTGAGCGTGACCTCGGCGATGACGACCTCGATGCGCACCTGGGCCAGGAGGACGTCGATCTTGGCGACGAGGTCGTTGATGAGGCGGATGTCATCCACGGTGCCGGAGACGACGATGGAGTTGCTGCGTTCCTCGGGGAGGATGGTGAGCAGCGGGCTGAACTGGTTGGAGGGCGCGAGCGCGAGGGCCAGGGTGGGAAGAGAGAGCGCGGGTGTTGCGGCGGCGGCCGGGGCGGTGGGCGTGGCATTGGCAATGTGGGAGGTCTCCTGGCCCTGCGTGCGCGCGGCGTTATTCTGACCGGTGACGAGCTGACTCAGGATGGTGGCAACCTCCTTGGCGGCGGCGTGCTTGAGAAAAATGACCTCGTTGCGCGTATTGGGATCGGCCCGGACATCGAGCTTGGCGATCAATTCATCGAAGAACGGATACTGCCGCGGGTCGGCGATGAGGACGATCTGGTTGGTGCGGTCGTCGGGGTTGTAGGTCGTGGCGGAGCCAAGCTGGGTCTGGAGCGGACCGGTGAGGATGGTGCGCAGCTTGTTCACGACGTCACTGGCCTTGGCGGACTGCAGGGAGTAGAACTTGGTCTGCAGGCCGGCGAGCATGGGCTGGTCGAGCTTGGCAACCAGGGTTTCGATGCGCTGCAGGTTGCTGATGGAGTCGGTGAGGAGGGCGGAGTTGCTCTTTTCGAAAATGACGGGCGGGCTGCCGGCGGCCGGATTGAGCAGACCGGCGATCTGCGGCATGAACTCACTTACCCGGAGAAAATCCAGCTGGTAGAGTTTGCTCGCCATGCGGCCGCTCGGCGGCAGGCCGAGGGTGGAACCCTCGATGAACTCGGGGGCTTCGGATTTGGCGGCGTTGAGCAGGGTGACCTTGAGGAAACGGGTGCCCAGCGGAGTGACGGCGATGCCGTTGAGATTAAGCAAGGTTTCGACCGCCTGGATGGCCTCCTCACGGGTGATCTTGTCCTTGAGATTGAGGGTGAGAGTGAGGGCGGGCAGATTTTGCGGACGCAGCAGTGAACGGCCGGTGCAACGTTCGAGCAGGGCCAGGATCTGGTCGAGGCTGTCACCGGGGACATTGATGGGACCGATGAGGTCGTCGGGCAGCAGGGCCCGCGGGGCGGTGGGCGCCGGTGTGGGATTGGGGGCGGCGGGCAGGGAGGGGACTTGCGCCAGGAGTGCACCGCAAATGGCCAGAGCAACACAGAGGCAGCGGGTGAAGCCGGGCAGGGGAAAAGGAAGTTTCATGGGAACCTTGGCAAACGCGGTGTAACTAAGAGCCGCAAGCGGTATGAAGACCCATCCTGTGCCCATGACAAGCCACGGCTTCGTGGTGCGCCAACCTCCATTGTGCAGGGTCGCGCTCGCTTCCTCCCGCAGAGCCTTGCAAGGCAGGCGGGGCGGCATAGGCTATGGTGGCAACGTTGCCTAATCACCACACGAACTTCATTGGCATGCACTCGATGGCCTTTTACCTCAGGCGAGCCCGGCTGGTTCTTATGCTGGCGTTGATCTGGGTGGGCAGCGGGGTTCCGCTTCCCGCGACCACGGTGGTGCCGCCGGATTTTTCAGAGCTGGTCAATGGCGCGGACTACGTGGTGCGCGGTCGGGTCAAGGCGCTCAGCTATGAGAGCCGGATGCGGGGCGAGCGGGAGCTGATCTTCACCAAAATCGAGATCGAAGTGCTGGAAGTCGTCGCCGGCATGCCGCCGCAACCGCTGGTGCTGGTCATGCTGGGCGGCAGGAGCGGTGACCGGGAACTGGTGGTGGCAGGGGTCCCGCAGTTCAAAGTGGGCGACGAGGACATATTTTTTGTGCAAGGCAATGGCCGGAATTTTTACCCGCTTTATGCCGTGATGCACGGGAAATACCCGGTGCGGCGGGACCAGACCACGGGGCGGGAATATGTCACGCGTAGCAACGGGGTCCCGTTGACGGATGTTGCACAGGTCGCGCTGCCTATGGCGGCGGGGCCGGCGGCGGAGCTGCAGCGGCGGATGAGCCGCACGACCGATGCGCTGAGCCCGGCGGAGTTCAGCCGACTGATCCGCAAGGAGCGGGAGGCGATGCAACATGTGGAATAAATGCTGGCTATCCCTGGCGGCCATCCTGTCCACCTTGTTTGTGGCGGCTTCCTTGTCCGCCTATGATTTGATGCGGATAGCAGGTGGCGGCCTCGTGTATTGGAACAATGGCAACATCACGATGGCCATCAAGATGGGAACATCGCCGACCCTTGAGGATGGAACAAACTACAGCACCAACATGCAGGCGGCGATGGTCCATTGGAACGGCCAGATCGCGAATGTGCAGTTGGTCGGCAACATCGTCGCAGAGGGACCGGCCACCGACGGCGGAGGCGGCAATGAAATTGCATTCAGTGACACGGTTTTCGGGACGGCCTTTGGGGAGAAAACGCTGGCGGTGACGACTGCGTTTTACAGCTCCGTCCGACGGTCCAACGGCACCTACCGGCGGACCCAGGCCGATGTCATTTTCAACTCGGCCCGGACCTGGAACTCCTTCCGCGGCGCGACGCGTTCGGGCGTGTTCGACATCCGGCGAGTGGCGATCCACGAGTTGGGCCATGTGCTGGGGCTTGACCACCCCGATGAGGCGGAGCCTCCGCAAAGCGTGGAGGCCATCATGAACAGCCGGGTGAGCAGCGTGGATGCCCTCGCATTTGATGACATCGAGGGGGTGCAAATGCTTTACGGTGCACCAAGCTCGGTGACACGCCCGGCAAACGATGCCTTTGCCGCGGCCGTGGCAATCAGCTTGGCCAACAACGCCTTCACCACTACAACTTCCAACGCCAAAGCCACCAAGGAAATTGGGGAACCCAACCATGCAGCCGGCGAACCCGGCGGATCTTCAGTGTGGTGGAAATGGACCGCGTCAGGTTCCGGCTCGGTCACGATCAACACCCGCGGCAGCACTTTCGACACCTTGCTGGCCGCCTACACGGGCCCGGCGGTCAATGCCCTGACTCAGCTCGCGGCCAACGATGATGAGCAGCCGCCCGGCACGGCGCCCGACGCGACGCGGCTGCGCACCAGTCTCATCACATTTTCAGTAACCGCCGGAAACACTTACTACATCGCCGTGGACGGCTGGGACGGGGAGACGGGCGTTATCACGCTGAATCTGAATTACGCGGCATTGCTTGTGCCCACGTTCACGGCGCAGCCGGTGAGTCAGAACGCGGCCTTGGGTGCCAATGTGACCTTTACGGCGGCCGCGAGCAGCAACCCGGCGCCGACCTACCAGTGGCGGAAGAATGGAACGGCCATCACCGGCGCGACCGGCGCCAGCCACACCGTGAACAACGTGCAACCGGCGGATGCCGGGCTTTACTCGGTGACTGCCACCGCATCCGGAGGGGCGGCAAACTCAACACCCGCGATCCTCGCCCCCGTGACCACGCAAAAGGTCATGGGCACCGCGAACGAACTGAGTGCCGACATCCGCCATCCCAATGGCAAGTATTACGACCAGTTGTTGCTGACCGGAAGCGCGGCCACGTTCACGGCCGACCCCGGCCAGGTCACCCGGATCTCCTACATCGATTTGAGCAATGACATCGTGCAGGTGGAGTTCTCCGGCGCGGGTTCGGTCACGCTGGGGTTGGACACGGCGAGCGGTCCCGTCGCGCCGGTCAGTTACAACCAGGCGGTCAGCTACATGAAGGGCCACGGCTCGGTCTACCTGGCGAACACTGACAGCAGTTCCTACATCTCCATCTTCACCGTGGGCCGGATGACCGCCTATGACCCGACCGGCGGCTACAACATCGCCAGGCCGGCTGACGCCACCAACCTGCCGGCCAACAACGGCAATCCCATTTTCAAGGCCGGCACCACCTACGATGGCGTGGCCGACCTCGGGTTGCTGGCCATCACGAGCGCCAGCAACACCTTTGGTGGAGTGCTCACCGCGAACACCAGTTATTGGCAGGACCGGGGCTACGCGGGCATCTACGCGCCCGGAGTGTTCATCGCCGACGGCCGGGTGTATCTGCACGATTTGACCGCGTTCGGCACCGCCACCCCGGTGATCCAAGTCGGCAGCGCGAGCAATGTGCGTGTGACCGGCGGCAACCTGAGGCAGGACAACAACCGGGCGGTGCAGGTGAGCGGCTTCGCTTCGATATTCTTTGCCGCCGGCACCGACTCGCACGGCAACCTGCTGCCGGCCCAGGCCAACCAGGCGAGACTCGAGGAGAACGGCGTCGACGTCACCGCCCAGCGTGTGACCGGCGGTTCACCCTGAACGGACTGGGGTAATGCGACCTTAAGGAATCTTCCTAGAGCAGCAGCAGGGCGGGATTTTGCAGGTGATCGCGGAGGGCGTTGAGGAATTTCGCGCCGACCGCACCGTCCACGAGGCGATGATCACACGAGAGAGTGAGCGCCATGCGCTGGCCGACCACGATCTCGTCGTCCACCACCACGGGCTTTTTCATCGTCGTGCCGACGGCGAGGATGGCAGCGTTGGGCGGGTTGATGATCGCGGTGAAGCGGGCGATGCCCATCATGCCCAGATTCGACACGCAGAAGGTGCCACCGGTGAATTCCGCTGGGGTGAGTTTCCGGTCCTTGGCCTTCCGGCCGAGCTCCTTGGTCTCGGCACTGATCTGCACGAGGGTTTTGGTATCGGCGTCGCGGATGACCGGGGTGATGAGTCCGTCGTCAATCGCCACGGCGAAGGCAACGTGGATGTTGCCGTGGGCCTTGATGCCGGCGGCTTCCCAGGAGGAGTTGACAGTGGGCACGGCGCGCAATGCGGCGGCACAGGCCTTGAGGACGAAATCGTTGACCGATAGCTTCACCCCGTCCTTGGCGAGGCCGGAGTTGAGCTGTTCCCGCAGAGCCAGCAGCGGACCGGCATCGACCTCAACCTCGAGGTAGACGTGCGGGATCTGGGTCGTGGACTCGAGCAGGCGGCGGGCAATGGTCGCACGCATGTTGGAGGGCGGGATGAGCGTCTCGGCCTGGACGGCGGACTTGTCGGCGACGGAGCGCCACGGCCAGGTGTCGACAACCTTGGCCGGGGCCTTGGCGGAGGCAGGCGCCGGAGCCGCAGGTGGGCTTTTCCCGGCGGCGACAATATCGGCGCGGACGATGCGGCCACCGGGGCCGGAACCCTGGATGCGGGTGTAGTCAACTTTCTTTTCCTCGGCGAATTTGCGGGCGAGGGGGGAGATGCGCAGCCGACCGGTAGCCGCTGGCGTGGCGATGGGAGCCGGGGCGGCAGCCTTCGCAGGCTGGATCGGGTCGGGCGCGGCTTCAGGTGCTGGGGCAGGTGTGATGGTTTGGATCGCTGTGACCGGTTCGGACTTTGGTTTCGTCATGGATGAAACCGACGGTGGTTCCGGGGTCGGCTTGGCGGCAGTAGCGGCGGCGGGGACATTGGCAGGCGCTTCGACCTTTTCACCGGGCTTGCCGATAGCGCACAGGGCGACACCGACGGCGACCTGTGCCCCGGCGGGGGCAAACAATTTCAGCAGCGTGCCATCGAAGAATGACTCCAATTCCATCGTGGCCTTGTCCGTTTCGACCTCGGCGAGCATGTCGCCCGACTTCACGACATCGCCTTCCTTTTTCAGCCATTTGACCAGCGTGCCCACCGTCATGGTGTCGCTGAGTTTGGGCATTTCGATGATTTCGGCCATGGGTTTGCTTTGGCTGTAAGGGTTTAAGAGCGTAAGTTGTAAGGCGCGAGAAATCAGCCGAGCATTTCGAGGGCGGCCTTGATGACGCGCTGTGGGTTGGGAAGCTGCTCTACCTCGACCGGCGGGCTGTAAATGGCCGGCGCATCCACGGTCGCGACGCGGTGGATGGGCGCGTCGAGTTCGTCGAAGGCCTCGCGCTGGATCATGTAGGCAAGTTGCGAGCCAACACTGGCAAAAGGCTTCTGCTCCTCGACGATCAACACGCGGTGGGTCTTGGCGACGGACTTGAGCACGGTGTCGATATCGAGCGGGCGGATGGAGCGGAGATCAACGACTTCAACCAGGACGCCGTGCTCCTTGTGCAGGACCTCGGCGGCGGCGAGGGAATGAATGACGGAGCGGCCATAGGTGACGATGGTGAGGTCTCTGCCCTGGCGTTTCACGTCGGCGAGGCCGAGCGGGATCAGGTATTCCGCGGTCGGGACCTCCCCTTTCTCGCCGTAAAGAATCGTGTTTTCCAGGAAGAAGACCGGGTCGTTGTCGCGGATGGCGGACTTGAGCAGACCCTTGGCATCATAGGCGGTGGCGGGCACAACCACCTTCACGCCGGGGTGGTTGGCGAGGACGTTTTCCGGGGTATGCGAGTGGGTGGCACCGACGTTGGTGCCGCCGTTGGCCGGGCCACGGATGACGATGGGGCAATTGATGAGCCCGCCGGACATGTAACGGACATTGGCCGCGTTGTTTAGGATCTGGTCGAAGGCGACCGAGTAGAAACTCCAGAACATGAGTTCCATGACGGGGCGGAGCCCGAGCATTGAGGCGCCGATGCCGGTGCCAATGAAACCGGCCTCGGTGATGGGGGTGTCCACGATGCGCTTCGGGCCGAACTTGGCGAGGAGGCCCTCGGTGACCTTGTAGGCGCCGTTGAACTGGGCCACTTCCTCGCCCATGATGACAACGTTGGCATCGCGCTCCAATTCCTCGGCGAGGGCGTGGCGGATGGCTTCGCGGTAGGTGATTTCGGGCATGGGAGGTCGGGACTGAGGGAGGGAGTGCGGTGTGGCTCAGTCGAAGAACAGGCGGCCTTGGGATTGGCGCTGGTCGGGATGGTCGGCCTCCCAGTACACATCCTGCTGGAGGTCCTCGACGGTCGGGTAGGGGCTGGCTTCGGCGAATTTCGCGGCATCGTCGGCTTCCTTCCGGGCGGCCTGGTCGATCTTCTCGATGTCGGCCGGCGTGAGCACGCCGTCGGTCATGAGCATGTTCTGCACCACCTGGATGGGATCCTTGGTGCGGCGGTATTCCTCAACCTCGGCCTTGAGGCGGTAGGTGTTGTCGGGATCGGCGACGGAATGGCCGCGGTAGCGGTAGGTGTCGATTTCGACGACGGCGGGCTTGGATTCCTCACGGGCCCGGGTGAGGTATTTGTCCATCATGGCACGGACTACGTAGACATTGCTGCCGTCGCATTGGTCCCAAGCCATGTCGTAACCGGCCGCGCGGGTGGGCAGATCGCCGGCCGAGGAACGCTCCTGGCTGGTGCCCATCGAATAGCCGTTGTTTTCGATGACGAAGATGACGGGCAGGCTCCAGAGCGCGGCGAGGTTGTAGGCCTCATGGACGGCGCCCTGGTTGACGGCGCCGTCGCCCATGAAGGCCATCACGGCACCCTTGAGCCCCTTGTATTTGAGGGCGTAGGCGAGGCCGGTGCCGAGGGGAATCTGGCCCCCGACGATGCCGTGACCACCCCAGAAATTGCGGTCGGGTGCGAAAAAGTGCATCGAGCCGCCCTTGCCCTTGGAGCAGCCGGTGGCCTTGCCATAAAGTTCGGCCATGAGTTCGTTCATGCCCATGCCAACGGCGATGGCGTGCCCATGGTCGCGGTAGGCGGTGATGACGTGGTCATGCTTGCCCATCAGTGAACAGCAGCCGACGGCGACCGACTCCTGGCCGATGTAAAGATGAAGAAAACCACCGATTTTCTTGGCCTGATAAGCGCGCAGTGAACGTTCCTCGAAGCGGCGGATCTGCATCATGGTGCGGAATAATGCAATCCGCTCCTCCTTGGTCAGCTTGAGGTTGACCGGCGCGAGGTGCGGATCGCTGGCGGTTTTCGCAGCAGTTCCAGCTGGAGTATTGGCACTCGGTTGATTGCTCACAAGCGGTTGATTCAAGTGGTTAAAAGTGGAAATAGTTGGTCGGGGATTTCAGAAATCAAGTGTTTAGTCCGTCCGGTGGCGGCGGGATGATTTCCTCGATCTCGACGAGGATGGGCTTGCCCGGGGCGCAGTCGGCCTTGAGGGCGACGAAACGATCGCGGTAGCGGTCGTAAACGGGCCAGAGGGCGTTGCGGTCGGTCTCAGGGATGGGAAGTTCGGCGACGGCAGCACGGGAAAAGAAGCCGAAGCGGCCCTCGCCGATGGCGGGGGGCAGGCCCGGGATGGGGCGCCGGCAGCGGAAGAGGAACATAAGCCAGTGTGACTCGCCTTCATAGGCTTTTTCGGCGATCACGGCGAAGAGGTGCAGGTCGCCGGCGGTGATGGCGAAACCGGTTTCCTCCCGGGTCTCGCGGACGGCGCATTCGAAAGGTGACTCACCAATGGCCGTCTCAAGCTTGCCGCCGATGGGGCTCCAGACCCCGAGGTTGGGCGCTTTGGCGCGGAGGAGGAGCAGGTGCTCGCCGGCGGCGTTTTCGAGGAAGACGAGGACAGCGATTTTGTAGTTAAGAGCAGACATCAGGCAGATGGGTTTTGAGCGTGACGCACGCAGGGGGCTCGACAACGTTTTTTACAAAGATGGCGTCCCTCCGATCATTGCTCTGCGCCGGTCTGAGCCTGGCGGTCTTTCCGGTGCCCGTGGCGGTGCAGGCCACCGAGCGCGTGACAGTGGCCAAGGTGGATTTTCGCACGGTCCGGGCGCCGTAAACCACCCAGCGCGATTGGTATGAAATCGGCATCGTGGCTTCCGATCCACTTCTCGCGCCAGCAGTAATCCGCCGTCGCTGCTGACCTGACCGCCGGTAAAGTCCGCCTCGACCTGCAGACCCTTTGTGCTTCTGAAATTCAGTCGTTCGCCTTGGATTTTTACATTTGCGTAGCCTTGTTGTTTAAAATTTCGCACCTATCAGACTACCAGTTAGTTACAATTTGCGCGACCTTATATTTGTGAAATATACGGGTTAGTCCCTTCACGGAAATGGACACTCATCATCCGGAAACTCATGCTGCGAGTCTCCGTGAACTCACTGTCCCATCCCATCGCCGCAAGCGTTGAAGTGCGGCACGGGCGGCCGACGCTCCTACTCAATGGAGTGGCGCAGGTCCCGCTCCTCTACGCGTTGTCGGACTGTCCCGGCGCGCGCTGGTCGTGGGAGGAAGTGCCCGCGCGTAACATTTCACTTTTCGCCGCGCAGGGTATCCGGCTTTTCGAACTTAATCTTTATCTCGAGCAACTGCTCGACGAAGACGACCTCCTCGATATCACGCTGGCGCGGCGACAAATTGCCGGCGTCCTCGCGCAGTGTCCGCAAGGCGCCATCATGCTGCGTTTGAACGTTGTCGCTCCGCTATGGTGGTGCGCCCGCCATCCGGACGAGTGCGTGGGTTATGCCGACGCTGTGCCGTATGAGCCGCCGGCTTGGGGGCAGCGGCGTTTGGTTGGGACAGATGGGGAGCGCCCGCTGCGTGCGAGTTTCGCCTCCCGGGTTTGGCAGGAGTGGGCCGCGCGACACCTGCGGGATTTCTGCACGCAGCTGGCGGCTACCCCAGAGGGCGGTGCGCTGTTTGGCTTGCACTTGGCGAACGGGCTCTACGGCGAGTGGCACCAATACGGATTTCTCCACCACGATCCTGACACTGGATCGGCCGCCACGCGTTCTTTCCAGGTGTGGCTGGCCGAGCGTTACCAAACCGACGCCGGCCTCGCCCTTGCTTGGCAGCGCCCGGGCGCGCGTTTCGACTCCGCACGGCCTCCCGACTCGCCCGCACGCGAGAGTGCCGACTGCGGCCCGTTGCGCGATCCGCGGCAGCGGCAAGACCTGATCGACTACTTCACCTGGCTGCACACCACGACGGCGGACGCATTGCTCGATCTCGCGGCGACTGTGAAAAAATCCTGGCCCCGCCCGATCGTGACGGCGGCATTTCAGGGATATTTCTACGGCCAGTTCGGGCGCAACGCTGCTGGCAGTCACCTCGCCATTGATCGCGTGCTCGCTTCGCCGCATCTCGACTGCCTCTGCTCGCCGCAATCCTACGCGGCGCAGGTCCGGGCCATGGGCGGCTCTGGCCATGCGCGCGGCATCCTCGGCAGCGTGCGTCGCGCGGGGAAGCTCTGGCTCGACGAGAACGACCACGGGACCTTCCTTGTCGGCTGCCCGTGGGACAAAAACTTCCAGACGACGCGGGAGGACGACATCGCCTACCTGCGCCGCAACGCGCTCCAGCCCGTCCTGCGTGGCGGCGGTCAGTGGTGGTATGATTTCGGCATGGTGGCCGGCACGCCGTCGTTTGCCATGTATGGAAATGTCGGCTGGTGGGATGACCCGAAGCTCGCGCAGGAAATCGCGGCCATCCAGCGCGTAGCGGCGGACCGGCTCTCACGTCCGTTCGTCCGCCCGGCCGATACGCTTGTGGTGCACGATCCGTGGTCGTTCTGCCACACCGTGGCCCGCCGTTGGTCGCTCGAGGGTTTCAAATTCGGTGACCAACCGCCGGTCGGACCGGATCCATTTTCCGCGCGTGGCATGGATGGCCTGATGGAAGGGCTCTTCCATTCCGGACTGATGTTTGACGATGCCCTGATTGGTGAACTCGCCACGATGGACCTGTCTCCTTACCGGTTGATTATCTTTGGCACCACGCCGGTGCTCGACAAGGCGCAGCGCCAGATCCTCGCCGCTCGCGTGGCGGCCAGCGGTCGCCACATCGTGCTCACGGGCTACGCGGGCTGGGGCGACACTTGCGAAGTGAATGCCGCGCTCGCGACCGCGCTGAGCGGAATTGCCACGGCGAGTGGCGAAACATCCGCGCCAACCTCGCGCTTGCAACTCGACGGCGCCACCGAGGAGCAGGTGCTCGAGGCCCCGCAACATGTTCCGGTCTATATGGCCCCGGAATCGCAGGTGGTTGGGCGCTGGATCGACGACCGCGTCAGTGCCGCGTGGCGCCGGTCGGACGATGCGACTTGGTGGGCGTTTGCGGTCGCTCCAACCGCGCCCACGGTGCTGCAAGCGCTCGGCCGCCGCGCGGGTTGCCACGTCCTCAACGATCACAACGACGTTACCACACTCGGCGACGGCCTGCTGATGGTGCATACACTCGAGGGCGGATCACGCACGCTGCGGCTTCCCGACGGCCCGACCTTGTCAGTCACGCTACCGCCGCGCAGCACGACGGTCTTCGATGCCACCAGCGGTGCGCCGCTGCTCTGCGACTGAGTTGACCTTCACCAACTCAGTTTGCCTTCAATTGCATGACCCCGTCTCAGATTATGAAATCCGCGCCGTGGCCGTAGTGCTCGATCATGTAATCCATGTTGACGTGCCATCGGTTTTTTGAGCCAGGGAACCTGGAAAAACTAACTCTGAGAGTGGTCCAGTGAACGGGAGCGGATCACGGCAACCCGGCCACGATTACGGTCGCGCAGGAACTGCGCTATCCGCAGCGTTTTGGCCAGACACAGAGCCGGGTCGGCACGGGCAACACAGTGGTGGCGGTTCGGCCGGTGTGGCGATCACTGCGGGCACGCCGGAGGAGTTTGCCACGCGCAACGTCGGCGTTGAACTCAAGGTCACACCTACGGTCGAGGAGGATGACTACAGCATCAGCCTCGATTTGAATCCCAAGGTCACCGAATTCGACGGTTTCGTCGAATACGGCGGACCCAGTGTCGCTATCTCCGGCAGCACCACAGTCACGGTGCCCTCAGGCTTTTATCAGCCGATCTTCTCGGTGCGCGACATCTCGACCAAGGTGACAATCTGGGATGGCGCGACGCTCATCATGGGCGGGCTCACACGCGAGGAGGTGAAGAAGGTGAACGACAAGGTGCCGGTTTTGGGCGAAATCCCGCTGCTCGGCCGGATGTTCCGCTCGAAGGGCGAGAGTGCTCAGAAGCGGAACCTGCTCATTTTTGTCACGGCCAATCTGGTAAGCCCGGGTGGCTCGCCGAAGAAGCAGGCGCTGGAAAACGTCGCGCCGAACTCGCTCTTCCAAAATCCGACGATCATCACCCCCGGCGGGGCCGCGCCAAGGACCCGCTGAGTGGATGCTCCCGGCCAATTTGGCCGATAGATTCCTTGTCCGCCGTCGGTCTCAATGTTTGCAGACTCTGGGAATCCAGTGGGGGTTGCATAAACACCGGCCTCTAGGCGGGTGTAAACCGAGCTCAATCTTCCCTCAACCCAGCAAGCCATGGGAAAATGAAATTGAATAGGCCGACCTCAGGTTGGCATATTCAAAGTCGGGCAAATTAATGCTGTCGACGCTCTATTTGGTTCGCCACGCGCAAAGCAATCCCAGCGGTTTTGAGCCGCCGGCAGGTTGGCGGTTGAGTGCGACCGGTCTGCGCCAAGCTGAGGCGTTGGCAGATTTGCTCGCACCGCTCGGCATTGCGCATGTGTTTTCGAGTCCTTTCCTGCGCAGTCTTGCGACTGCCGCGCCCTTTGCCGGGAAACATGCGCTGGAGATTTCTGTGGTCGGCGATTTGCGGGAGCGGGTCCTCGCGAATGAGCCCGGCCACGACGAACAGGAACTGTGGTGCCGTGCCTGGGCGGATTTCAGTTTTGCCCTGCCCGGGTGCGAGACTTCCGCGGCTGCGCAAAATAGGATCTGCGGCGCAGTCCGGGCCATTGCCGAGCGACAAGGCGGCACGAGTGCCGTCTTCACGCATGGCCATGTGATGGCGTTATTCCTGAATGCCTGGCAGGGCAGCATCGGCCGAAAAGAGGCGGAGGCGCTGACAAATCCGGACGTTTTGAGGGTTGAGTGGAAGGGGGGAGTGTTTGTCTGGGACCGGGAGTTCACCTTGCCCGGTCTGGCCGGCATCACGACCGACCACAGGCAGACGCCAAGGGAGCAAAGCAGCAAAGCGTCCCCATAGGGCTCATCCCCGGCGTTTTCCCTGGTTGGTATACGGAAACCTTCTCAGCCATGGCACCATGGCAATTCAACTGAGCGAGCCGGCTTTGAGTAATTGTGGTTTACGGGACTCGCGGCCCGCGTTTCCCTCACCCCATGGCCAAATGGCTTCTCGTTGACGGTTTCAACCTCGCCTACCGCTGTTTCCACGCCCTGCCTGAATTGACGCGCAGCGACGGGTTCCCCACCGGTGCGCTCCATGGCTGGGTAAAATCACTTTGGAAGCTTGCCGACCAGGAGAGGCCCGAGGCCACGTTGGTGTTCTTCGATCTCGGCGGCGCGCAGGATCGCCTTGCCCTGCATCCCGAATACAAGGCCCACCGGGCCGAGATGCCCGAACCCCTCCAAAGGCAGATCGAGCCGCTCAAGCAGCTCACCCGGGCCATGGGGTTGGTCGGCATCGAGACGGCCGGCGTGGAGAGCGACGATCTGCTTGCGGCGCAGGCCGTGGCTCTCGCCCGTGCCGGCCACGAGGTGCTCATTGTGAGCAGCGACAAGGACTTTGCCCAGCTCGTGGACGACCAAATCAAGATCCTGCTGCCGCCGCCCACGGCCAACCCGAAGCTCGGCTGGCGGGTGCTTGATGAGGCAGGGGTGTGCGAAAAGTTCGGCGTGCGGCCCACGCAGATCGCAGACTACCTCGCGCTGGTGGGCGACACTTCGGACAATATCCCCGGCATCACAGGTGTGGGACCCAAAACCGCGGCGAAGTGGCTGGCGGAGTGGGGGAGCCTCGAAGGCGTCATCGCCCATGCCGCAGAGCTCAACCCCGAGCGTTTTCGCTCCGCGGTGGCGGCAGAGGCGGGCAAACTGCGATTGAACCGCCGGCTGACCACACTCAACCTGACGCTACCCACGGCGCCGGCGGAAAAAACCGCGCCAAGGGTGGGCGAACTGTTGCGTCTGCTGGAGTCGTTCGAGATGAAGGGCACCCTCGCAGAGGCCCGCACCCGCTACACGCAGCCGGAACTTTTTTGACCCGATATTACAGACCTTCTTTGGAGACGCCCTTGGGATCAAAAATGTAGCCGATGCCGTGCACGGTGCGGAAGGCGCTGAGATTGAGGCCGTGGCTTTTGTAGAGGTCGCGCACCTTCACGATATACTGGTCGAGCGAACGGCTGCGCACATCGGCGTGGATGCCCCAAACGGCGTGCATGAGGGTTTTACGGGTGATGACCACGCCTTGGTGGGCGTAGAGGTAGGCGAGAATGCCCAACTCCTTGCGGCCAATTTTCTCATTGGCATCACCTGGGAATGCAATTTCCAGCCGCACCGGGGTGATGGTGGCGCCGCAAAAATCAAACGGCTCGTCGCTGACGCGGACGTTTTTTGTCACGTTGAGGTCGGCATGCGACTCGGCGCGGCGCAGCACCGCGTGGATGCGCGCCACGAGTTCGGGGTAGCTGAAGGGTTTGGTGATGTAGTCGTCCCCGCCCATGTCGAGGGCCTTGACCTTGCTGGCCTCCTGATCGTTGCCCGTGAGAAAAATGGTGGGCACGGTGATGCCGGCGGCCTTGAGTTCGTCGTGCAGCGCAAACCCGGTCTGGTCGGGCAGCCCGATGTCCAGCAGCATGAGGTTGGCAAAATGTTTCTGCAAAAATCTGGCGGCGTGCGCGGCGCGGTTGGCAATCTGCGTCTGCATGCCTGCCTCCTCGAGGTGGAGGGCGATCAGTTTCGCCAGATCGGCCTCATCC
>CAJBES010000331.1 GCA_903952145.1 uncultured Opitutaceae bacterium
GATCTGGGCCTGTGTCAGTTTCACGATCGTCGCGGGCAGGTCCGCGCTGGTCTCAGAGGAGATCAATTGGTCGACGCTCGTAACGCGATCCGCCTGCTGCGCCTGGCTGGCCTGAATGCGCGTCTGCACGCCGCCATTCTCCGCCATGGCGGAGATCAGCAGGTCCTCACTGGCAGTGAGGGTCAACCGCGTGGCGGCGACGGCCGCCGTGTTGCCACTGGTGAGCGCATCCCGCAGGCTGACCAGGTTGTTGATAAAATCAGCCAAGCCGGAATTGGTCGCTCCATCTGTGGAGGGGGTGACACTCGCCGCCTCGGACAGCGGGATGGCGGACTGGGCGAAGTTGCCAGCATAGCTGGCCAAAGTGACTTCCCCCCCCGCATTGCGGACAGCGCTGACGGCCGGCGCATCCACCGCAGTGCCAGCGTAGATGTAATTGCCGTAGAAACGCGTGTTGGCAGCCTGCACCGCCTGTTCGATGAGTTGGTCGGCTTCTGCCGCATAGGCCTGCATCGCATCGCTACCGAGCACCCCGGCGCCCAGGATAGCGAGCTCGCCTGCCCGGTCTGATATTTTTATAATGCCCTGCAGGCCGGCAAACGAGGCTTGCGCGATCGCGAGCACGTTGGCGGCGTTGTCTCCGAATTGGGTGATCTGCCGGCGTTCACTCTCAAGATTGAGCACGCGGCCCACAGCGGCCGGATCATCCTCCGGCTGGCTGATGCGCTGACCACTGGCGACCTGACTCTGCAGTTTGGCCTGCTGGTTGCTCAGTTGCTGGATCTGGCGGACAATGCCATCGGCTATGGTGTTGCTGGCGATGCGCATGGGAGGATGGGTTAGGCGCCGAGGCGGTTGACGACGGTATCGAGCAAGTTGTCGATGGTGGAGAAAACGCGCGCTGACGCCTGAAAAGCGCGCTGATATTTGAGGAGCGCGGCCGTCTCCTCATCAAGTGAGACGCCGCTGACCCCATCGCGCTGTGTCCGCACGAGTAGCTCGATATTGCTCTGGTCCGTGACCCTCGCGGTGGCACCGGCGACCGCCTGGCCGAGGCTGCTCACCGCAGTGGCAAAGAACCCACCAAAGGTGCCGTCAATCGCATCTCCGCCCGCCGTGCTAAATTTCCTGGTCGCGAGCTGTGCGATCGCCAGCGCCACCGTATTGTCCCCCGCCGCCCCGCCGTCACTCGCCTTAAGCGTCGTGCGATTGATGCCACTCGCAAGCGCCAGGGTCTCCGACTTCGTGCCCGCGGGATCAAAGAAATTCCCAGTGGTGCCGGTGGGGTTGTAGGCGGCGTTGACGGAGGTGACAAGTTGCGCGGACAATTGGTCAAGGTTGTCGCGGATCTCTTGCACGGCGCCATCGCGGGCGGTCAGCGACCCCTGGATCGAGCCAGCGCCTAGGGCGAGCACCGTCGCGGGCAAACCGCCAGTAATTTGAGTGCCGGTGAAGGTGATCAGTCCCCGCACATTGAAGCCGTCGACCAGCAGGACATCGGCACCAGCGCTGTCCTTGGAAAAAAGCTGGGCCTGCCCGGTGGCGGCAATCCGCAGCTCGACGGGCATCTTTGCGGCGAGTTGCTCGAGGTCGGCCTGGCGTTGGTCGCGCAGGTCCACGGCGGTGCCGGGATTGTTGATTTCCAATCGGGCGATCTGGTTGTTGAGGCCGGCGATGGTCTCGAGCAAACGATTCGTCGTGCCAACATCCGTGTTGATCTGCGTGTCCAGATCGCTGCTGACCTGGCCAAGCCGCCGGTCAGCCAGCCGGATGCGGTCGGTGAGGATGCTGGTTGTTTGCAGCAGAGCTTGCCGCTGACCCTGATCAGTTGGGCTGGCGGCCAGACTTTGAAAAGCGTTGAAGAAATCGTCGAGTGCGGCGGCCACGCCGTTGTCACTCGTGCTACTCGCACCGCCGGCATTCTGCGTGCTGTCGATGCTCTGACCCAGGCCGGCCTGGGCCCGCTGGTAGCCCTGCTGCTCGGCAATGTAGCCCGCGGTCAGAGACTGTTCGCGCGTCACCTGCTGATCGAGGAGGGTGTCGCGCATCTGCTGCACGGCGAGCACCGTCACGCCCATGCTTTCGGGACCCTGCGCCGTTTGGATGGTGCCAAGCGAACCGAGGAGAACGCGCTGGCGCGCGTAGTTCGGGTTGTTGACGTTCGCCAGGTTCTTACCCGCGGTTTCCAAAGCACGGCTTTGCGCACCCAGGGCGTTGACCGAGGCATTGAGGCTGGAATAAAGGCCGGACATGGCGGAGAAATGGACCCGGGCTTAACCTGCGGCGCGCAGCGTGGCGCTGCTGTGGTGGGTCGCGATGGATACACGACCACCCGGCGAGTATATTTTTGTGAAGACGCTGGGCCGGAGCTGCTGCAGGACCTCCTGATGCACATCCACCGCACGTGCGAGCAGGGTGTGGTTCTGCCGTGTCGTGCGGCGGACGCGATGCAGCAGATGGTTGATCTCGCAGATGAGCGCCTCCAGCAGGGGACGCGCCGTGGCCTCGACGAACGGCAAGAGTGCTCGCAACGTCGCACTGACCGGCTGGCCGTGGGCGGCGGCAAAGTCGGCGACCAAGGTTTCCCGCTCGTGACGGCACTGGTCGAGGGCCCGCACTTGATGTTCAATTTTGACCGAGAGGCCGAGCACTGCATCGGCTTCGCGTTCGAAGAGGAATTTTTGCTGCTCGGAGAACAGGGCGAGCAGGGCGCCGTATTCGGCAAGTTCGGCTCGAAGGCACCCGGCGATGTTCTGCCAGGTGGCGGCCGAGGATTCGGTCATGTTCATCATGATTTGGTGGTCGCCGCTGGCGGGGTGGACCCGGACTGGCCCCGGGGGGTGAGTTGCTGGGCGATAATCGGGGCGAGCCCCATGCCGCCGCCCTCAGAAAGTTTCTGCGCGAGGGAGTCGGTGAGCATGAAACCATAGAGGTTGCCGCCGGTGCCACCCATCATCGAGCCGAGGCTCTCCTGCAGGAACTGGCGCAACAGGATGGCCTCGAACTGGCTGCCCACTGCCGCCCGTTGCTCGGCGGGATCGAGGCCGCCGCGCTTCAACGCAGCGAGATCGTGGGGGGGCCGGGCCGCAGCGGGCGTGGAGTTGATGGGTGAGACTTGCATGTCAGTTGATCACGAGTTCGGCCTGCAAGGCCCCGGAGCGTTTGAGGGTTTGGAAAATCGCCATCATCTCGCGGGTCGATACCCCGAGGGCGTTCAGCGCAGCGGCCAGCCGCTCAACCGTTGGCGGATCGTTCACCACCGTGAAACCACCCTTCGTCTCGTTCACGCTGGTCTGGGTGCTCGGGACCACGGTGGTCTGGCCGGAGTTGTTGAAGGAGTTGGGCTGGGAAACGCCGAGGTTGGATGTCACCGTGATCGTCAGCGCGCCGTGCGCGATGGCCACGTGCGAAATGTGCACCGTGGCGGTGGCGACGATCGTGCCGGTCCGCTCGTTGATCACGATGCGAGCCAAGGTATCGGGTGCGACCTCAATGATTCCGAGTTCGGCGATGAAGGCCACCTCGCGGCCGGCGAACTCCGGCGGGAGGTGCACACCGACCGTCGCGGCATCAGCCGCGGTTGCGGCTCCAGGATACACCGCGTTGATGGCCGTGACCATGCGGGCCGCCGAAGTGTAATCAGGATTGTGCAGCAAAAGCCGCAGAGTGTTGTCATGCACAAACTGCGCGGGAATCTCGCGCTCCACGATCGCGCCATTGCTGATGGAGCCTACCGTCGGATGATTTTTTTGCACGGTGGCCCCGCCCGCCCCGCCCGCGCCGCCGAGAAAGCCGCCGATTACAACCGGGCCTTGCGCAACTGCATAGGCGCGGTCATCCGCCCCGAGCAGCGGCGTCTGCAACAGCACGCCACCCTGCAGACTCTTGGCATCACCCAGCGAGGCCACGGTGACGTCGATGCGGGCGCCCGGTTTGAGAAAGGCGCTCAGGTCTGCGGTCAGCATGACGGCGGCGACGTTCTTCGCCTTGATATCTGCCGGATTGAGTGCGAGCCCATAGCGCTGGAGCACGTTCGCCACACTGCGGAGCGTGGTGGTGGCGTTGCTGTCGCCATCACCGGCCAGGCCGACGACCAGACCGTAGCCGACCAGCTGATTGTCCCGGCCGCCCTCGATGCCGGTGAGGTCCTTGAGGCGACTGGCCTGGGCGACCGCCAGGACGCAGAGGCTGAAAACGCAGGGGATGAGCAACCGGGTCATGGCGGGAAGGAAATCAGAGCGGCCGCAGTTTCTCGTAGAGCTTCGAGAGCCAGCCACGCTTCTGCGCATCGGTGAGCGCGCCTTCGCTGAGAAACTCAACCCGGGCATCGGCGATGTTGCTTGAATAAACCGTGTTGGCACTGGAGATGTCGTCCGGGCGCACCAACCCGTGCAGCACCACATATTGGGTCTCGCCCGAGAAGGTGACGATGCGCACGCCTTCGATCACCAGGTTGCCGTTGGGCAGCACATCCGAAACGAGCACGGCCGCCCGGGCCGTGAGACTCTGGTTGTTGCTGACATCGCCGCCCCCTGAATTTGAGGCGGAGCCGGTCATGGCGATGCTCGGCAGGGCGCCCTTGTGCAGGCCGGTGGTGGGATACAGGAAACTGGCGACGGCGTCGGCAATCGACGATTCGCGTGTGGACTTCTTGCTCTGGCTGTTGCTGGCGGTAACCGCCTCGCTCACGACAATGGTGAGAATGTCCCCTGCCCCGGCGGCCTTGCGGTCGGCAAACATGCTGCGATCGCGGGCGGCGTTGCTCCACAACGAGTCGGCCTGGGCGGGCAGCGCAGGCACCAAAGTGGCAAGCGCCAAAAATATTGGGCCGGGGTGCATGGGTAGTTTCAGAAATGAATTAGCACGCGATTTTCAGCGACAACCTGCGCGGAAATAACTTTTTTTGATTCGGTATTGCGGATGGTCACGGTGTCACCGGCGGCACCGTTCTCCAAGGCCAGCCCCCGCATCGTGACCTGCAGCAAACCGTCGATGGCGGCGACCTCGACCAGTTCACCTTTGCGCACCAGCGGCCGGCGCGAAACATCCCGCCAGGTCAGCAGCCGGTGCGGCTGGATCGAACGGGCGAAAATGAAACTGTGATCGCCCACCGTGGTCGGCAGGGCTTCACGCTCCCGCAGAAAATCGACCCGCCGCGCCTCAAGCAGGGCTGGATCAAAGATCGCGTTGGCGGACACGGGCTGACGGGCCGTCCAAGCGTCGCGCCACAGGGAGGCGCGCAAAGCCAGGGTGTATTCGCCCGCAAGCTGGCCATCAGCGTGCACCCTGCAGTGGGCGAGCATGGAAGGCGCGACCATCGGGGGATACTCGGTGATAGCCACCGACCACCGGTGCGCAAGTTGCACCGGAGCCAGCCAAGCGCGGTTCAACTCCAACTGCAACTCCCCCTCCAGGTTGAAGTGGTCCGTCAAATTGCCGGCAACCGCGGTCACAAAATCCTCGCGCGTCAAGGGCGCAGCGACCGAAGCCGGACCTGCGTCGGCGGCACCGCGGCCAGCGGCGACTGCGAGGCCGCCGAGAATGAGACAGGAGGTCAGGAGCCGGCGCATGGAATTTCAGCGTTTCATGCCGGCAACATTCTGCAGCATCTCGTCCGAGGTCTGGATGGACTTGGAATTGATTTCATAGGCGCGCTGGGCGGTGATCAAGTTCACCATCTCCTCGACGATGTTGACATTCGAAGCCTCGGTGTAGCCTTGGATAATGCTGCCGTATCCCGCCTCACTGGGCGAGCCGGTCTCAGGCGTGCCGCTCGCCGCCGTTTCCTCGTAAAGGTTGCCGCCCAGGCTGCGCAGGCCGGAAGGGTTGGCGAAGCGCGTCATGGTGAGACGGAAGGACTGCGAACCGTTGGCAGATTGCACGGTGACCTCGCCGTTCTGCGCGATGTTAACACCGCTGGCACCCGCAGGAATGGATTGGAAACCACTGAGTATCGGCAGGCCATCGACCGTCACGACCTGACCCTGGGCGTTGAGCTTGAAGGAACCATCACGGGTGAAGCCAACGGTGCCATCGGGGCGCTGCACCTCGAAGAAACCGTCGCCCTGAATGGCGAGGTCAAATTTTTCACCGGACTGTATGAGCTGGCCTTGCGTGAATACCTTGGAGGTCGCGGCGACGCGCGATCCGTTCCCGACCTCAATGCCAGTGGGCACAAGGTTGCCGCCACCGGAGTCGGACCCCGAGGCGCGCGGCTTCTGGTAGAGCAGATCCTGAAATTCGATCTTGCTGCGCTTGAAGCCGGGGGTGTTCACATTCGCCAGATTATTGGCAATCGTGTTGAGGTTGAGTTGCTGGGCCTCCATGCCCGTGGCGGCGGAATAGAGCGAGAGGTTCATAGGCGGAAACAGTCAGGAAAGGAATTGGCCGGCACGCCTCCAAAGCATGCACGGCCATGCAGTCGTGATTTTGTTCTAGTTGTGGCTGCAAAGTTCATGGGGCCGGGTCAGCCCAGGGCATCGATGGTTTTCTGCATCGTCTGCTCGACGGTGGAGATGATTTTCTGATTGGCTTCGTAAGCTCGGGAAATGATCACCATATCCACCATTTCCCGCAGGGAGGAGACATTGCTGCCTTCCAGGTAGCCCTGCAGCAACTCGGGCTCCATCACGGGCTCAGGCGCCTCATTGTCGGCGGGCAGGAAATAGCCACCCGCGATGGGCTTGAGCGTGGCGGGATCACTGAATTTCTGCACGGCGATCTTGCCCAAGGCGGTGGTGCCCTGAAAAATGGTGCCATCGCGATTGACCGACACGTCGCCGCCGCCCGGCAGGAATAGGATCGGGTTCCCGGCCGTGGACAGAACTTCCTGCCCTCCGGTGGAAACCAAAGTCCGATCGGAACGCATCCGGAATTCACCGCTGCGGGTGTAAGCCTTGCTGCCATCCTGCATCTGCACTTCGAAAAACCCTTCCCCCTGGATGGCGACATCAAGATCCCGCCGCGTGGGTTGGGTCTCCCCGGTCATGAAATTGATCCCGCTGTTGAACTTCGGGAAAATCATGGGCATGCCGCCACCCTGCTGCCCCGCCCGGCCGCTGGGATTGGGCAGCAACTCGCCGCTCATCTGGGTGCTGAAACTGACCGTGCGTTTTCGATAACCGGTCGTCTGGCTCGACGTGATGTTTTGGGAAACCACATCCTGCCAGCGCTCGAGGGCCGAGAGCGCTGAGGCACTTTGGTATAGTCCGATACTCATCAGGATTTCATTTAAGCATGACCCATGCCATGTTCGTTATATGCTCTCTTTACGTTGCTTACAGAACTTTGTATTTTACAAATGCTGACCAAACCTGCGAAGGCAAATTTTGCCGCCAAACCAAACCACCATGCCGCCTACTGGCCTGGCGGGTATAGGCACTCAATCTCGATGCGTTCACCGCAGGAGCAGGTGACGACAATGCGCATGATCTTATCGCCCTGCTTCACGACATCAATTTGGGGAGTGTTGCCGGCAGGCACGACCGCAGAGACGCTCACGCCTGGTGGCAATGGCGCCGGCTGTGGCGCACGTAGCGCAGCCATCCCTAGAGTGCGTTTGCCCTGCAAAAAGGATTTCATCGTATGAATTTCTCGGCGTCTGCGCCGGACTGGACAATATTCGGGAGGCGCGGGGGGCTGACCGCCACGCCGGCACTGTTCTTCTGTTTGGCGGTCAGGGTCAGGCTGAGGGTGATGCGGTCGTTTGATTTGGAGTCAGCCTTTTCCCCAGGCAGCGGACGCGTGCCCGCATAGCCCGTGACGCGTTCAATAAACTGCGGATCCACCGCATAATGCACCAAGCTGCGGCGGGACGCATTGGCCCGGTCCGCGGAGAGTTCCCACGCCGTGTAGACCTCGCTCTCGCGGTTCACCTGTCCGCCGGTGTGCCCGTCGATGGTCACCCGGAAACTATGCCGTTCAATCATCCACGCAAGGCCCTGCATGGCGTAGCGACCCCACGCGGTAAACTCAGTGGTTCCTTCCTCGAAAAGTGGAGCCTGGGCGCGGTCAAAGAGGGTGACCCGCAAGCCGTCTGAGGTCACTTGGATATCAATCGGTTTGTCTGCCAGATTTTCGTCCAGGTGCAGCATGCGGTAAAAATCTGCCGCGACCGAGTTGAGGAAGGCCAGTTGGATCTGCTTGTCCCGCTCCAATTCCTTCTGGTTGCCCTGTTCGGTGCCGCTGGAGGTGGTGCTCTTGTTGCTGTTGAAGGGCATCACGCCCGAGTGGCTTTCCATCGGGGAACTGAACGGGTTCTGGAAATACTCCGAGGTGGCGATGAGGATCTTGCGGTCCTGTGCGGAAATCCACAGCACCAGAAAAAGCGCCATCATCGCGGTCATGAAGTCCGCGAATGCCACCTTCCATGCTCCCCCATGTCCGGCCATGTTGCTGGGTGTTCCCTATTTGGTCACGAGGGTTTTCAACGCGGCCTCGAGCTCATCGCCATCGGGCTGGACGGCACTGTCGAGGGTGCGGCGGGCGATCTCGACCGAAGTGAGAGGGGCGAGCCCCTTGGCAAATCCGGCCACAGCCTGCATGATGCACTTGAGGCACTGCAGGTCGGAGTCGTTGTTCGCTTTGATGCGGCTGGCGAGTGGGTTGACAAAGCCGTAGGCGAAAAAAACGCCCAGCAGGGTGCCGGTGAGCGCGGCGGCGACTTTTTTGCCAACGGCCTCCGGTCCGTCGGCGATGCTGGCCATGGTGTTAATGATGCCGAGCACTGCCGCGACGATCCCGATGGCCGGCAGCGAATCACCGATCATCTGCAGGGCATGCACCGGGTGGTCCGCCTCGGTTTCCTTGGCCTTCAGCTCCGCCCCCATGAGGGCCTCCAGCTGGTCCGGCTTAATCTTACCATCAATGATCGGCTTGAGGCCGTTGCACAAAAACTCCAGCCGTTCCGGATGCTGCAGCAATGACGGATATTTCTGAAACAGACTGCTCCCTTTCGGATTCATCACATGCTCTTCCAGGGCAATCAGGCCGTTGCGACGGCCGATCATGAATATCTCATAGAGCAGCTTGAGCAGTTCGAAGAAATCCTTCCGCCCGGCGTTTCTGCCCTGCAGCGCGACGGTGGTCTTGTGGATGATTTCCTTCATGACGTGCAGCGGCGTCGCAATCACGAGAACGCCAAACGCGATGCCGAGGATCACCACAAACTCCGAAAGATGCAGCAGCACGCCCGGGTGACCACCGGCTATCATAAATCCGCCAAGCGTGGCCGCAAAGACAATGAGAATTCCGACGATAAGCAGCATACCGGACGGTTCAGCAGTTCTGCGCGCGGGCGAGGAAGACGCGCAACCCGAGGATGGCCTGGGAGTGGATCTGGCATATCCGCGACTCAGTCAGACCAAAAACTGCGGCGATCTCGGCCAGGCGCATGTTTTCGAAATAATACATGGCGAGAATCTTCCTCGGCATGTCGGGCAATTCCTTGATCCGTTGAGCCATCAGTTGGAGCATTTCCTCCTTCTCCAGCCGCTCGCGGGCCGTAACATCCGCCTCATCCGGCAGCAGCTCGTGCAGGGACGGACCCTCGGACTCCTCCATGTCGGAACACTGGTCCAGCGCTATGAAGGTCACGGGCTTGGCGTCCTCCAGCCATCTGGCGAATTCCTTTTCCGTCAGGCCAAGATCGGTCCGGATTTCCTCCTCCTTGGCCACGCGACCCAAGCGCTGCTCGAGGGCGTTGATCGCCTCCTTTAGCTTGCGGGCGCGGGCGCGCGCCCGCCGCGGGCACCAGTCCATCCGGCGCAACTCGTCAAGAATGGCGCCACGGATCCGCATCGTTGCGTAGCCCGGGAAAGTGCTCCCTTGCGCGGGATCGTATTTGCGCACCGCGGCGATGAGTCCCGTGACGCCGACGCTGTGAAGATCATCGGCGTCAATGTGCGACGGCAGGTTGAGCTTGATCCGCCCGACCACATTTCGGACTAGCGGGAGATAGCGCTCGATCAATTCCTTTTGATCAAGATCGCCGGAGTTTACACCCTGGTAGGTGCGCCACGCGGTGGCTGGGATGGCATCCGTGCCCGATGTTTGAACAGCAACGTTCATAGCAATGCGGGGGTTCAGTGTTATGGGCCCGGTTTGACCGCCACAGCGGCGGCTTTTTGCCGGGATAAAATGGTTTCGCGGAGACAGCGCAGCAGCACGGTCCAGAACCAGCGGAAAAGCAGCGCGCCCGCCAGGCAGCCCAGCCCGGCATCCAACAGGATGCGGTCAGGGTTGCGGTCGGCTAGCCAACCGGTGCCCGCGGCGAGGATGAACCCGAGAACTCCTCCGAATAAAAAGACAAAGCGCATGGTCGGCGGTGGTTTGGAATCAGTCGGAAAGTGGCAGGGTGCGGCGCGCCAGAGCCTGGACGGCTTCCACTTCGCAATCGCCGGTGAGGGACGGACCGGTCGAGAAAAACAGCGGCTCAAGCTCGGTCTCGAGCAGGTAGTCCCACAACCGGCCCCATTGCTGGGTCTCGTCCAGGTGGGTGAAGATGACGTGGGTGGCGCCGAGACCGCAGCCAGCGGCAAAAGCGCGGCGCAGCGCGGTGTTGTCATACGCGGCGTTCACCACGACCACCCGTTCGGTGATCTGCTCCTCGGCGAGAAACTCCGCGATGCTGGTGTTGTCCTCGGGGAAGCGCAGCGACAGCCCCGGCAGGTCAAAATACACAAAACCACCCGGGATGGCGGGCTGCGTGCTGGCGGGGAAATGCGCCAGCGGCACGCCCAATGCTTCGCAAAACAGCGGCAGCGGTCCTGGTGGGTTGGGCCGACCAAATTCCGCGGTCACAACATGCCCAACGCGAGCGCGCCGGTAGACCTCAGCGGCGAGCCATTTGCAGAGCGCGGTGCTGCGCCCGGCCCCGGGCGCACCAAGAAAAGCGGCGCGGCTGAGCGGCGCGCGGGTGGGCCGCGACTCGATTTCGTCGCAAAGCAGCCGGCCCACCTCTACGAAAGCCCGGTGCAGCGGTGCCACCGACAGATCCGCCCACGCCGGATTTGATTCCAGCCGGCGGAGCACCGCAGTGGAAAAGCCGGCCCGGTCGAGCAACTCGGGCAGAGTCCGCGCGCTGTCTGGCAGCAACCGGCGGCCGTGGGAGGGCGGGACGACAGCCGCGGGTGGAGCCTCCCCTGTGGCCGGGGCGGCGGTTTCCGCGGGGGGGTCGATCTGGGCGATCACCTCCAGCTTGGGGGCGGTTAGCAGGCGCTTCCAGCCACGGCCCGCGACGGAACGAACCGACAGCACCCGGGCGTGCTCGCCAAGGCGCTCGCGGATCAGTGCGGCCGCCTGCTCCGCCGAATCGACCAGGAAACGATAGCAAGCGCCGGCGGTGGGAGGGGTGTCGAGGGCAAGCAGGTTCATGGGGCTCAGGCGGCGGCTTTGAGCGACGTAAGTTCGGTGCGCACGAAATTCAGGGGCAGCGGGACGATGCCGGCGTTGTCCACCTCGGTGCTGGCGGGCAGTTCTTGGAACGAAAGCACGATCAACCGCGGAAACGACGGTTCAAAGAACCGCTTGAGGGGCAGACGGGCATCGGCTGAAACGACCAGGACCATCGGCAAGCCGCTCTGCGCCAGTTCCGCCGTGCGCCGGTTGAACTCATCAAGCAGATGGCGGCCGAGGGCGGGTTCCAAGGCCAGACCGACATCGGTCGCCGTGCGGTGGATCTTGCTGGTGAGCACCTGCTCGAGTCGCGGGTCGAGCGTAAGCGCCTTGATCATGCCGGGGCGGCTTTCAAATTCCGGCACGAAGTAGAGCCCGAGCCGCCGGCGCACCAATTCGGAGAGATCGTCGGGATTCTTCGAGAGCGCGGCGAAATCCGCGATCCCCTCAAGGATCAGCGGCAGATGGACGATGGACACGCCCTCACGCAACAGGTTTTGCAACACGCGCTGGATGATGCCGATATTCACCAGATCGGGCAGCAACTCGGCCACCAGCGCAGGATGCAGGGCCTTGACATGGTCGAGGAGCAACTGCACGTCCTGCCGCGAGACCAGCAGATGCGCGCTGTTCTTGAGCGTTTCGGACAAATGCGTGATGAGCACCGCCGCGGGGTCGACCACCGTGTAGCCATTGAGCTCGGCGTTCTTCTTCTCCGCCTCATCAATCCACGTCGCCTCCAGATTGAAAACTGGCTCACGCGTCGGCAGGCCGCGGAGGTGCACGGTGCTGCCGGACACATTCATGGCCAGCCAGCGGCCGGGAGTGATCTGGCCGCGCACGAGCGGCTTGCCGCGCAGCAGGAAGCGATACTCGTTGGCCTCGAGTTCGAGATTGTCGCGCACCGAGACCGGTGGGACAATGATGCCCTTTTCCCGGGCGAGGGTCCTGCGGACGCCGGTGATGCGTGCCAGCAGATCGCCGCCGACCTTCGCATCGGCCAGACTGAGCAGGCCGTAGCCGATCTCGATGGCGAACACATCCACGTCGATAAGTTTGCGCACATCCTCGGCCCCCGCTGGCGTCGAACTCGGACTGGACGAAGCCGCCGCCTCCCCATTTTTGGTTGCGGCCCCTTTGCCGGAGGCATTGGCGCCAGCTGAAGTCGCCGGCAGGAAGCCCCGATTCTCCTCCTGCTCCTTGAGGGTCTTGGCCATGAACCCCGCCAGCCCCGCGAGCCCAAGAAACGGGAGAAGTGGCATGCCCGGCATGAGCCCGAACACGGCGAGACAACCCGCGGTGAGGCCGAGGGCCCGCGGATAGCGGAAGAGCTGACCGGCGATCTGCGCCCCGAGATTTTCGTTGTCCGCGGCACGCGTGACCAGAATACCGGCGCCCACCGAGATGATAAGGGCGGGAATCTGGGAAACGAGGCCGTCACCGATGGAAAGCAGCGTGAATTTCTGGAGCGACTCCCCCAAGGAGAGGCCCATCTGCATGACCCCGACGGCAAAACCGCCGATGATGTTGACGAGCGTGATGATGATGCCGGCGACGGCGTCACCGCGCACAAACTTCGACGCGCCGTCCATCGCGCCGTAGAAATCGGCCTCCTTCTGCACCTTCACCCGGCGGGCGGTGGCGGTGACCTCATCGATGATGCCGGCGTTCAACTCGGCATCAATGGCCATCTGCTTGCCGGGCAGGGCGTCGAGGGTGAAGCGGGCGCTCACTTCGGCGATGCGCCCCGCGCCCTTGGTGATGACGACAAAATTGATGATGACGAGGATCAGGAACACGACCGCGCCGACGATGTAGTTGCCCTGGATGACAAAGTTCCCGAACGACTCGATGATCCGGCCGGCGTAGCCACTGCCCAGGATTTGGCGCGTCGAGCAAATGTTCAACGCCAGCCGGAACAGCGTCAGGGTGAGCAGGAGCGTGGGAAAACCGGAAAACTCGGGCGGGTCCTTGACGTAGAGGATCGCCAGCAACACGAGCAGGGAAAGACCGATGCTCAGCGCGAGCAGCGCGTCGATCATGAACGGCGGCACCGGCACCACCAGCATGAGCACGGTGCCAAACAGGCCGGCGGCCAGCAGGAGATCCGCGCGTTTGAGCAGAAGGGCGACGGGATTGTACGGCGCGGCGGACATGGGATCAGGCGGCCGCCTCGAAACGGCGCGATTTCAAACGGTGAAAATAGTAGCGGTGCGTGCGGTAGACCACGGCCAGGATGGAGGCCACGGCCTGGTAAAGCTCCGTCGGAATCGTCTCGCCAACCTGGCCGAGCGAAAAGAGCAGGCGTGCGAGCGCCTTATTCTCGACGGTCGGCACGCCATGCTCGGCGGCGAGCGCCTTGATGCGCTGCGCGAAACGGTTCTCGCCCTTGGCCAGGACCACCGGGGCCTGATCCTTGCCGCGCTCGTAACGCAAGGCGACGGCGTAATGGGTGGGATTGGTCAGCACCACGTCGGCGATGGCGACGGCGGCGAGCATCTGCTTCTGCATGAGCCGGCGGCCGAGGCGGCGCTGCGCATTCTTGATTTGCGGATCCGTCTCCGCGTTGCGCCGCTCGTCCTTCACTTCCTGGCGGGTCATCATCAGATCGCGCGAGGTCTTGTATTTTTCGTAGCCGTAACCGAGGGCGGCGATCACGCCGAGGGCCACCAGCAGCTGGCCGAAGAAATCCAACGTCGCGCGATGCAGGAACTGCGCCAGGTAGGCCGCCTCGATGGGCGCGGTAAAAAGCGGGTCGAGCACGAGATGCTTTGTGCCCACCCACAGGGCGAGGCTGATGGCACCCAGCTTCAGCAGGTCGATGCCGCCCCGGACGAGCGCGGCCTTGGAAAACACCCGTTGGAAGCCGGCGACCGCGTCGAGGCTTTCAAATTTCAGGGTCAGGGCCTCGGAGGCGATGCGGAAACCGCTCTGCAGCCCGCCGCCCAGAATCGCCGCGACAACGCAAGCCGCCAGCACCGGCAGGAAGACCTTGCCCACCGTCAGCATGACTGCGCCCAGTTCCATGGTGACCGTGTCGCGCGCAACCGGCGTCACCGCAAAACGCATGAATATCCCGGTGGCATACTCCGCCACGTCGCGCGAGGCGGACTGCGCGGTGAAGGCCAACACCCCCAGCGCTGCGCCGAGGAGAATCAACACCTGCAACTCTGGCGACTTCGCAAACTGCCCGCGTTCAAAGGCCTCGGTGAGATGTTTCTCCGTGGCCTGCTCGGTTTTTTGGTCCTGATCGTCGTCTGCCATGCGCGCAAGCACATAAGCAATGCCGATGCCAAACGCCGAAACGTCATCCTTATTCGCTTATTTCCATTTACTTACGTCTTTATGAGATATTTTTTACTGCGGTTTTCGCAACCATCATCGCCAGTCCGGGGGCACATGGTAATTTTTGCCGCCTTGCATGGGATCTGCAGTATTCCTTTCACCTTCCCGCGCTTGGTTTTCAGCTGGTGCGCCATTCACGCTTGGCGCTCGTTGCCGGTCCGGGTGCCGCCGGCTCTGGCCGCGGCAGCATACCGCCTGATTCGCCTTTTTATTGGGTCGGAGCAAGCGACGCCGACACTCTTTTCACCATGCGTTGCTGGGCCCACCTTACGCGCCGGCGTGAGCAGCCGGATTGCCACGGATCGGTGTCTGCGCAGCCCGACCAAGCTAGGGCTTACCGGCCGGCTCAAATCGCAGCGTGGTGCAGCGACCGGCAATTAACATTTTAAAAGGTAAAGTTCCCGACTGGCGTGACGTAATAATCCATGTGATCGCCGGTTCTTTCAGGAAAAAAATCAAGGCATACTATTCTGATACATGCCTCTGCTGCCGCCGCCCAGTAGTCCCACTCCCTCGCGCAGGGAATCGGTGATGAAGGTTGGCAGCTAGGGCTTGGCCACCGAATTGGTCAACCAGCCTGAAGGAACCGGCGCTTCTTTTTCTGATACCTACCGTCTGCAGCCGGGATCGCTGACTTCGGTCCGGCCTCAGCGGGGCCTGCTGCAACCAAGCCGAAACTGGCTTGGGGTATCGGTGCCAAAGCGAATGAACTGCACGCCACCGCGCTTGGGTGGCAGGACGGCGCAGGCTCAATCCGCCGCGCTGAACCGGCGGCGCGTAAGGATAACGCGCCGGCCGAATCGCATGAATCCGTATCAGATGGCGCAGAACGCGGGCTTACTCGCACCCGTTTGGCCTGCCGGACCTGTCAGCCTCAATAGGAAATCCCTAGTCCGCCTTCAACTGGATGTCCGTGATCAGGCGGTGGGTGTTGCACTCAAAATGAAAAATTTGCCGCTTGGCTGACTTGACCGCTACGACGGCGAGGTTATGGCCGCGGATGATGGTGGGCAGCGTAAGTTTGCAGGGATAACCAACATCGCAAAGGGCGTTCTTGAAGCCGCCCACGGTCATGTTGGTGATCTCGCCGACGACGTCCGTCACCACTTCGTCGCCACTCATCTTGACCTCACCGTAGCTCATGCCGAGCATCTGCCCGGCGGCGTCAGTGGCGAAGTCATCTGAAATGCAAAAATACACGAGACCGTTGATGGCCCCGACGAACCCGACACTGCCGAAGACGTGCGGCTCGGTGCCGAAGCTGGCGCGCCTGGGGTCAGAGGTCGTTTCGACAAGCACCGCGACACGTTGGAGCATGGTCGTGCAGACGTTTTGGACGGCGCGGACGATGGCTTCTTGGACAAAAGTGTCGGTAATGGTCTGCGGGGCAGACATAGGAAATTGGGTATAAATGGACAAGGAGAACATCGGCTGTCTGCAACCCGACTTGAGCAAAAAGCAGAGGAGAGTTCGATGACAACTCTCGCGAACCCCTGTTGCTGAAAACCGATGAAACGAGCCTCCGGCGGATCGGTGGCGGCGAGGTCAGGGTCCAGAGCGATTCCGGTTTGGTTTGACGCAGGTAGCAGGCCGCCTGCGTCAAACCAAACCGTAATTGCTCTAGGTTTCAGGCCTGGGCGGAAGAAGCTCGGCCGGGGTGCGTCACCGCCCGGTGCAGGTCCTCCATTTTGAAAGGCTTGGCAATGTAATCGTCCATCCCAGCCGCGAGACAGATCTCGCGGTCGCCCTCCATGGCATTGGCGGTCATTGCGATGATAGTCGGCTGCACGCCGGCCAGCTGCCGCACGCGGCGGGCCGCCTCGAGTCCGTCCATCTCCGGCATCTGCACATCCATCAGAATAAGGTCATAACTCCTGGCGCGGCAGGCCTCGACAGTCAGC
>CAJBES010000332.1 GCA_903952145.1 uncultured Opitutaceae bacterium
CGATCACCACTCATCGCGCATCTCCCTCTGCATGGGCTGTCAAAGAGCATTTTTGGGCGCAGGTCGATCGGTGTGCCATTGACCTTGGGCAAGGCCGCCGCCGACAGGTTCAGAGAGAGCGTCACCTTTTCGTCCTTGCCGCCCGACAAGCTGAACCACCCATCCTCAAGCGTACCGGCAAAAGTTCCGAGGTAAGTGGCGAAGGCCTCGATATCGCGGCACTCGGTGCTGCGACCGGCAATGAGCGCCACCGGGGCGTTGCCGTCGTTCATGCGCAGAAACACCTCGTTATCCCATTTGTTGCCGCAGGATTCGTTTGACTTTGTGCGCGAAAATCCCTTGATCCCGAGCCAGGCATTTCCCTCCTTGAGGATCAGCCAGCCGCCACGTTCGACGAGACGTTCTTTCATGCCCTTGCCGCCAAAGAGAATGCGCATGTCCCCGGTCTGTTTGGCACGGGCATGGCGCTGCACCAGCAGCACGTTTCTGGCCTGCACCGCCTGCTGCTGTCCGTAGGTCTTGCCATTTCCCAGTCCTTCGCACTGCGGGACCACGCGGGCATTCACGTCCGAGGCAAACACCATGGCGTGGTACCGGTTCTGCGCGGTCAATGCCGGATACCCCTCCTCCAGAGCTTTTCCTTCCAGATAACCGTGGGAATCGACGCCTGGCAACGTGGGATCGATGAGCAGCGAGCCCATCACATAATCCGGCGTGCAGCAGTCATATCCCACCATGCGCGGATCCTCGCCATCGAGGGCATACCACGGCGAGAAGGTGACAGGAACATCCTTCGCCGCCATCCGGTGCTGCTTCGCCACCCGCCGGGCCACATAGGTGTATTCCCCGCGCCCGTCGACATCCAGCGCGATATCCATGATCACATCCGGCAGGCGGTATCCCGTGGTCGCGATGACCCAGGGGAAGCCGATGATTGGATTGGGGTGATAGTGCTGAGTCCACCACGGGCCGCTGTCCAGCAGGAAACAACTCATCTGGCGCCACAGATCGCCGCTGCCCCAGCCGAATTCATCCTGCAGCTTTGCCGGGTCGACCTGGTAGAGCCGCGTCCGCCCGCCGCCGCGCACACCCTTCACCTGGCCGATGGCCCAGTCAGTCCAGATCAGATGGAGCAGTTTCTCCATGTTGTTGCGAAGCACCGGATCTTCGGCGAAATCGCGCATATTGAACAGTTCCGGCAGGGTGTACTTGCCGTAGCCCGCAAAGACCTCGACGAGCAGGCCGTGCCTGGCGCGCTCGACGCAGTAGAGCTTGTAGTAAGCATTCCAGGCCTCGCAGTGCTCCCGAGGACTGCGGCCATCGGGCAGCTTGCGGTCCCGATAGGCCGGCAGGTCCTTGAGCGCCTGCAATGCCAGGAAGGCGTTGCTATAATGCATCATCTCATGGTTCTCGGAGCCATGGATGCCCCAGATGCATTGCGGCGCGGCGCGCTCGAAATGGCTCTTGTCGCACGCATAGAGCCAGAACATCTCCTCGATCATGGCCTGCGTCTCCTTGTCCAGACGCCCGGGGTAGAACCGGCTCTTGTCGTTGAAGAACTGGTAGATCCGGTTCCACGTCCGCATTTGCCACTTCAGGTGTTCCGAGCCGGCGATCTTGGCGGTCATCACATCGGTTCCACCCTCATTCTTGATGATGGCCAGGTAGGCCTCGCGAAGCAGCCGGTTGCCCTCCTTCAGATCGCGGTTCAACCAAAGGTGGGCAAAGGCTCC
>CAJBES010000333.1 GCA_903952145.1 uncultured Opitutaceae bacterium
ATGAGTCCTCTGCTCTGACCGTTGAGCTATAGGCCCCCAACACAGGGCGTAGTTTTGCCATGCCAACGAAACCGTCGAGTCAATTGAACACGCGCCGGGGCTGGTCCGGCGCCTGTCGGCCGATCGTTTCCAATCGCCGCGACGACGGCAGGTGCCGTTGCCCGCGGTGAAACGCGAGGTCGTTGCTGGCGCGTCGCGGAACCGCTCACTGAGCCAGCGACCCGTTTTAGTTATTCCGTCTCAACCCTGCCGCCGGCGCCGATAGCCCAGCAGGGCAAGCGCGACCCCCACCAGGATTGCCCCGTAGGTCGCAGGTTCCGGGACCGGTGTGACCTGACGGTCATAGGCCTGCCAGATGGTATTGCTGCCGTCAAAACCGTTGAAAACAACCTGGTTTACCGGGACGCTCCCGCGGGAGTCGGCCGTGGCGCCGGTCCATGCCTGGGTGTAGAGATAATCAACCGCGTCGGTCCAGTTCTGGGTGTTGAGGTTCATCCCAAGGTTTGTGGCGATGTCGGCCACGGTGAGCGAGGAGGTGCCGGTGAAATTGACGACGGAAGTTGCGGTGATGTTCAGGTTCCCGAAAGTGGAGGTGTAGCCGCCCAGGTCGAGCGTGCCGCCCGCCAGGATGATGCTCAGGTTTGGAGCATTGAAGTTGGCGCCGAGGGTCAGGGTGCTGCCGGCATTCAGGATCAGGGTGCCGGTGCCTAGGAATGTGCCCGAGAAGGTGCCGGTGCCGCTGCTGAGACTGAGTTGTCCGTTGGTGCCAAAATCGAGCACGCCGCCGCCAGTCAAGGCGCCGGCGGAAGCAGTGAAGGAATCGAGGTCAAGGGTGGCACCGGTGCCAATCGTCAGCAGGGCGGCGTTGTTGATCACATTGTTCGCCTCGGCAATGATGCTGCCGGCACTGATGGTGGTGGCGCCGGCGAAGGTGTTGGCGGTGGACAGGAACAGGGTGCCGCTACCATCCTTGGTCAGGCCGCCGCTGCCGGAAATGGTCCCACTGATATCCGTGGCGCTGGTGCCGCCCACGTTGAGGCTGTTGGCGGCGAGATCGACGTTGCCATTGATGGCCAAGGTTCCGGCGTCCGACTGGACCCGACTGTTGCCGGCGAGAGTGATGTTGCCGGCCACGGTGTTGTTGCCGGCGATATTTTGAATGGCACCATCCATGGCACCGGTGCCGTTTGAGTTCAGGGTCATGGCGTTGGCCAGGGTGGCGCCGCCCTGCATTTCAATGTTGCCGGTGCCGGTGACCGACACTGTGCCGGTGCCAAGGATGTTGGTATTGGTTCCCGCCACGTTCAGGATGCCGGCGGACAGACCGATGGGGCCGGAAAAGGAACTATTGCTCCCGGAGAGGGAGAGCTTGCCGGTGCCGCTCTTGTTGAGGGCGCTGGTGGCCCCACCCGTGATGGTGCCGGCATAATTGGAGTCGCCGGAGCCGGTGATGCTCAGGTCGCCGGTCCCAAGGGTAATCGAAGCACCGGCCGCGCCATTCAGCCTGGCGATGTTCTCATCGAAGTTATTCAGATTGAAAACGCCGGAGGAGTTGATGGTCACGCCGGCCGTGTCGGCGATCTGGTTGCTGGCGGCCAGTCGGACCGTGTCGGTGCCGCTGCCGTTGCCGATCACCAGATTGCCCGCAATGGCATTGGTGCCCGCGGTCTTGTTCAGGACCAGAGTGCCGCTGTTGACCGTCGTGGTGCCTGTGTAGGTGTTGGCGGTGCCGGTGCCGTCGTAGGTAACCGTGCCCGTGCTGTTGATATCCACCGCGCCAACGCCGGTGCTGATCCTTGCCACATTGATGTCACCCGCGCCAGCCAAAGAAAGCGCTTGGGCACCGGTGATGCCGGTGGCCGTGTTGCTCAGGGTCAGGGTGTTCCCGCTGCTGGCGGCGAGGGTCGTGGCACCCGACAGGGTGACGGCACCCGATAGAGTGGAAGTGCCGCTGACCGCCTGGATGGCGCCAGCCCCGCTGACGCCACTGCCAGTGACGGTGATGTTCTCAGCGGATGTAAAAGTGCCGGAGAACGCCAGTGTGCCACCGTCCAGGACAGTAGTGGTGCCGGAGGTAGCACCCAGCGCGTTGGCGGAATTGGCCTGCAGGGTGCCGGCGTTGACGAAGATGCCTCCGGTGTAGGCGGTGCTGTTGCCGGACAGTATCAAGGTGCCGCCGGTATTCTCCTTCACCAGATTGGCCGCTCCGGTAAGGGCGGACGCAACGGTCAGGTTACCTGTCCCTATCATGTCCACCACCGTGTTGTTTGAGAGCTGCATGGTGGTCATGCTCATCGTCTGGTTGTTGGCGGCGTTTTGTTGGATAAAGGCCACACTACCGGCATTGGGGCCGGACATCGTCAGAGTGTAGCTCGCCCCCTGCAGATCGAAGGAAGGGCTGCCTGCATCGAAGCGGATGGCGTTAACCGTCCGGTTACCGTTCATGTCAGGGGTGGTGCGCGCGCCGGTGCCAAAGGCCAGTTTGGCGGAGGAGTTGAAAGTGGGAGTCACATCGCCCACCCAGTTCTGTTTGGTGCTCCAGCGATTGGTGGTGGTGCTACCGCTGTCCCAAGTTGCCCAGCCTGTTTGATTGGGATCAATCGGCCGCCAGCCCGAGCCGTAGGATCCCACCGTGGTGGCAGCGGACTGGGTGGCCCCTGAACCGTAGCCGACAAAGTAGAGTTGATCGAGGATTGTGGAGGTCAGGGCCGTGGATGAAGCCAGCACGTCCATGCCGCTTTCCCAGTTGCTGATGGTCAGGACGCCGGAGGGCGTGCCGGTGGTGTTGGCAAAGAGGAAGTAGTTGGCGTTGCCAGTGGTGCCGAAGTCCAAAGTGCCGCTGTTGGAAAACGTCAGGTTGTTCACCCGCTCCGAGTAAGTCCCAAGGCTCAGGGTGCCGCCGGCGATGTTGACGTTCGAGCTGTTGCTCAAGCGGTCGCTCGCGCCCAGGGTCAAGGCGCCGGCATTGATGGTGGTCGTGCCGGTGTAAGTGTTCGCACCCGACAGGGTCAGGGTGCCGAAGCCGTCCTTCGTCAGACTGCCGGCACTGATGCCGCCATTGCTGATCACGCCGCCGATGGTTGAAGTCCCCGCGGCCACATTGGTGGTCAGAGTCCGGCCGGTGTCGTTGTCGGACAGGGCGACATTGCCCAAGGTGGCGCCACTCAGGGCAAGGGTGTAGTTGCCCCCGGTTTGGGTGATGGTCCCGCTGGTGGTGAGGCCGGTGATGCCGCTGTTGCCGGTCAGCGCGATGCTGTTGGCAATACTATTGGCGGCGGTGGAGGCGATGGTGCCGCCGGCGAGGGTGATGTTCCCCGTGCCAAAGCCGGCATTGTTGTTGGTGGCCAAGGTGCCGGCGCTGACGGTGGTGCCACCGCCATAGGTGTTGGTTGCGTTCAGGTTAACCGTGCCGCTCTCGGATTTCGTCACTGTCCCGGTGGTGCCGGTGCCGCCGGAAATAACCCCCGAGGCGGTGGTGGTGCCGGAACCGTCAAAGGCGAGATTGTGGGACCCGAGGCCGATGGTGCCGGTAAGACTCAGATTGCCGGAGCTGTTTTGCCGGACGCCAATGTCGTTATTGAGGGCCAGGTTTGAATTGATGACATGGTTGGCGGACCCGCGCGTCTGGGTCACGGCGATGCCGGAAAAACCGGGGACGGCGGCGGCATCGAAAGTGATGGTGTTATTGTTGAGGGTGTAGGCGAAAGGGGCGTCCATCTGGAGGGAGCGCACCGTCCGGTTGGAGCCGGTGTTGATGGTCTGGGCCGTCGACACGAAGGTGTTGTCGAAGAGGATGTCCGCGCCGGAGGCCGGCAGGATGTTGGGATTCCAATTGGACCCGCTTTCCCACAGGCCATCCCCGGCGCCGGCGTCCCAAAGGTTGGCGATCAGTGTGGTGACGTTCAGATTGCGGATTTCGTGGTAGTTCGTGGAACCGCCGGTGCTGGCGGCGAAACCAAACTTGAGCGTGTCGGGGCGGGCATAGCCGGAAAGGTCGAGTGATAGCACCGTTTGGGAGAAGGATCCGCCCTGTTGCAGCGCCACCGTCAGCTGGTTGGTGGGTGAAATCAGCACTTGGACCGTGTTGATGCCTGTGGGTCTGGTGCCCACGCTGGGGGTGTCGATTGAGGAGGCGAGGGTGGCAGTGCCACCGAGGTAATCATAGCCGGTGGTGCCGGAACCGGGGCCGCGCACGGAAAACGAGTCGATGGTCAGGCCGGGCCCGCCCACCCGCCCCTCGGTCCCGGACGAGAAATTGCCGTATTCATCCACGGCGACGCCGAGGTAGCCGCCAGCCATGCCGTTGACTCCGGTCTTTTGGGCGTAGCCCAGTGAACCACCGTTGGCGCCCAAGGCAAAAGAGGAACTCCCGTCAAAGAGGAAGAACGAGATGCCGTCAGCCCCGGTGCCACCCCAGCTGGCAAAGTCGAAGGAGGCGTAGACCGTTGCATTGGTCGCAGTGAAGGCGGTGTTGTAATAGGCGCTGCCTATCTGGTTACCGCCGGTGCTGGTCAGGCGCAGCCAACCATCTCCTGAGGTATCCACCCCGCCCGAGGTGAGGTTGGCTGTGTAGCCAGTGCCAGAAAAAACCCAACCGGAAGCCGTGGCATTCTTAAACGACTCCGTCACCACCTGGGCTGTCAGCAAGGGAGCCAGCAGGAGGGTAATAAGGGCGGCGTTAATGCCGCGGATTATTTTTTGATGATTATTGGGCACTTGATTCAGCTGTTACTCTTCGGACATTACACCCTTTTGTATTAGTAATATTCGCGCATTTGTGGCCGATTGCAAATTTAAAAAGAGGTGGATTACCTATTCATATGTGTGATATATGGCATATGAAAAACCATCATGGTATCCCTAATCACAATATCACAAATTACCATTATAAAATTATTTAAACCTTTTTATAACTGTTATTTGCAAAATATTTAATATTTGTAAATTAAGTGATAAAAGCTCAAAGAACAACCATTGGATACGTATATTTAAGTAGGTATATTACCTGTGTTATGGCACTAATGACTTGAAATGGGAATGGAATAAACCCTTCGCATGACCGCCCTAAGGACATTGCTGCCGTCTGGACCGCATCAAACCATCCCGGGGTTCAGGTCACAAGTTTCTGTAAAACTGCTGAAACCAAGACTTCATCCCCGCAATCCTTATGCACGTGATGATGCTCCATGGGCCTGGTGTTTGGCCTAAAAAACGCCAAGGCCGTGGTTGCAGGTTGAGTCAACGGCGGCCGAGCCGAAGCGGCAGCCGCTTTCTCACTCCAAACCGAAGGCCTTGCGCAGTTCCGCCAGGGCGGCATCAGGCATTGGAACGAGCGGGCCGAGTGGCCGGCTGAGGGTGAGCGCCTCAGCCGTCGCCTCCAGCACTTCCAATCGGTCAAACGCCTCCAGTAGCGTGCGACCGACGACCAGCGCGCCTTCATTTTCAATCAGGAGGACGGGGCAGGTCTTGAGCGATATCCGCGCGGCGAGTTCCACCGCGTCATCCACAATGCAAGCGAAGGGCACCCGGGTGGCGTCGCCCAGCACGAGGTAGCTTTCGGGAATCGTCCGCGTGCAAAAGTCCGCATCCGTCATACAATAGGCGCTGGCGTGCGCCGGCTGGGCACTGATCACCGCACCCACGTCCGGATGGGAGGCGTAAATGAGCGCGTGCAACCGCGCGGCCCGGCTCGGTTGCCGGCCGGCCTCGCAGGCGATCATGGTCGCCCGCACCAAGCCCGGCGGCGTTAACTCCAACCGATCACGCCGCCGCGGGGTGACGAGGAAATGCGATGCGTCCAGCCGCGCCGAAAGGGCGCCCGCGGTGCTGATCATCAGCCGTTGCTGGTAGCAGCGGTGCACAAACTCACAAAGCGAGGTGCGCAGTTCCTTCTCCCGGTTGCCCGGCACAGCCGCCGGCAGCGCACCAAATTCCGGCACCGGCTGGTTCTCGAGCACCAGCGCCGGGAGCGGGCGGACGCGCCCCATGCCGGCCGCCTTGACCAGCGTCTGCGCGACGAACTCGAGTGTCTCGAACCGCTGGAAGGCATCGCGCAGATCCGTCCCGCCGATAACCACCCCATGATTTTCCAGCATCACGCAGTCCGCACCCCCGGCAAAGGCCTCCGCGATCTTTTCGCCCAATTCCTGACTGCCCGGGCAGGCATAGGCCGCGTAGGCAATGCGGCCGCAGACCGCATGCGCGTGCGCTTGAACCCGCGTGTCGGGCAACTTGCGGCAAATACTGAAGGCGACAAGGGCTCCAGGGTGTGCATGCACGATGGCCCGGAGGTCGGGCCTGCGGCGGTAGATGGCTTGGTGAAAAGGAAACTCTGAGGATGGAGGATGCAGCCCCTCGCGGGTGCCGTCGGGGAGCACCCGCACCACGTCGCGCGGCTGCAGGCCGCCCTTGTCCACCCGCGAGGGTGTGATCCAGATACTGCCATCGGGGTCGAGGATCGAAAGGTTGCCGCCCGACGTGGTCGTCATGCGGTAGCGGTAGATGCGCGCCATCGTTGCCACCAGTTCGTCGCGCGGATGCAGCCAGGAAGAGTCCATGACCCTGCATCATCCACGTCGGTGGGCGCGCGTCAAAGGCATCCCGCGCCGGACGGTCCACGGCGCACTTGCACGGGTGGGCAAACCTGCTACCGCCGTGAAGCGTGAGCCCCCGCCCCGAACACACCCGCGCCATCGGCCAATTGCTGGTGGCGGCGCTGCTTTGGAGCCTCGGCGGACTGCTCATCAAGGCGGCGGACTGGCCGCCGCTGGCGATCGCCGGCGGCCGCGGCCTGGTGGCGGCGGTCTTCCTCGTGCTGACAAACCGCGGGCTGCGTTTCACTTTTTCACCGGTGCAGCTCACGGCAGCCTTGGCCTACGCGGGCTGCACCGTGCTTTTCGTCACGGCCACCAAACTCACCACCGCCGCCAACGCCATTCTGCTCCAATACACCGCGCCCGTGTGGGTTGCCCTCCTCGGCGCCTGGTTTCTGGGCGAGCGCGCCTCGCGCACCGACTGGCTGACCATCGTCGCCGTGCTCGGCGGCATGGGGCTGTTCTTCGCCGACGGCCTCGAATTCACGAGTATGCTGGGCAACGTCACCGGTGTGCTCAGCGGCGTATGTTTCGCGGCGATGACCATCGCGCTCCGCCGCCAGAAGGACGGCTCACCCGTTGAATCCATCATCCTCGGCAACGTGATCGCCTGCGTCATCGGCCTGCCGTTCATGGTCGGCGTGCCAGCGCCCTCCCCCGCCGGCATCGCGGCCATTGTCGCGCTTGGCGTGGTGCAACTGGGTTTCTCCTACTGGCTATATGCCCGCGCCATCCGGCAGGTCACGGCGCTGGAAGCCGTCATCATCCCCGTCATCGAGCCGATTCTCAACCCCGTGTGGGTATTCCTTGCCAACGGGGAAAAGCCCTCGCGCTGGGCGCTCCTCGGCGGCGTCATCGTGCTGTCCGCGGTGACGCTGCGCGCGTTCGCCTCCGTCCGGAAGCTGCGCACCCCGATGTGGCCGGTCCGTCCTGGGCCGGAAGCGGATTCTCCCGCAGGCCGGGACCAAAATGTCCAGGACTGAGCCGGCGCCCAGCATCCGCATGCAGGTGCGGGAGCGGGATGCCATGCGAAGTTTATCTGGCTAGAGCGGCTCACCGCCCATGGCACCGGCATCGGCGATTGACGACCGCCCTCAGGGCCGGCAAAAATGCCGGCACTATGTTCACCATCATCGGCGGCGACGGCAAGGAATACGGCCCTGTGACGACGGAACAGTTGCAGGCCTGGATTGCAGGCGGGCGGGCGAATCTCGACACCCAGGCGAAAAAGGCGGGTGACGAACAGTGGCGAAGCCTCGGTGATTTTCCGGAATTCAGCAGCACCGGGGCAGCCGTGCCACCGGTCGCCCCACCCGTCCCATCCGCCACGGAAGGCGCCGGGCCGGTCAACGTGGCCCCCAAGGCCTACGCCGATGACTTGATCGCCCGCGCCGGCACCTTGGATATCGGTGGCTGCCTCGAGCGGAGCTGGAATCTGTTGAAAGCCAATTTCTGGCCCATCGTCGGCACGACCTTTGTGCTCTTTGTGGTCTTGTTGCTCGCACAATCCATTCCCATTCTCGGGATTCTGGTCGGCCTGCTGCTGACGGGGGTGTTCTACGGCGGGCTGTATTTCTTTTACCTAAAAAAAATCCGCGGCGAGCCGGCCGAGCTGGGTGACGCCTTTGCGGGCTTCAGTCTCGCCTTTCTGCCGTTGATGCTGGCCTCGTTGGTGTCGAGCCTGCTCACGGCGGTGGGCCTGCTGCTGCTGATCCTGCCCGGCATTTATCTGGCCGTGAGTTATGCCTTTGTCTTCCTGCTCGTAATGGACAAGCGGCTCGAGTTCTGGTGCGCCATGGAGGTGAGCCGGCGCGTCATCACCGCGCAATGGTGGCGCATGTTCGGGCTGCTGCTGCTGGGGGGCATCATCGCCATGCTCGGTCTGATCGGCCTGCTCATCGGCGTGTTCGTCACGCTACCCATTCTGATCGGTGCTGTCGTCTACGCCTACGAAGACCTCTGCAATCCGCCCGCCAAGTAAGGAGCGCCTATTGGGCCGCACCTGGGTGTTGCAACCACGCGTCGAGTGGAAATTTCCCGGGGCTGAAGCCGAAGGCAAGGCAAGGCAAGGCTGGGCGGTGGCAGTGACAGCGCTGGGCCTGGCGGCCGCTTCAGACCACGCGGTCCGTCCACGGCGCGCCCGAGGTGAAGGCGGCCAGATTCGCCAGAAAATGCCGCACCAGCGCCTCGTCCTGATCGTGCCGCCCGCCCGCCGTGTGCGGGGTTATGAAACAATTTGGTGCCGTCCAATAAGGGTGATCCGGGGCCAGCGGCTCAGGCTCAAACACATCGAGATAGGCGGCGCCGATCCGGCCCGAACGCAGCGCCTCAAGCAGGGCCCGGTCATCCACCGTGGTGCCACGGCCGACGTTGTAGAAATGGGCGCCGGGCTTGCAGCAGGCGAGCCGGCGGGCGTTCACGTAACCGCTGGTCGAGGCGTTGTCCGGCAGCAGGTTGACGACGTGGTCGGCCAGTGGCAGCACGCTGCTGATTTTCTCCTCGGGAATGATACGCACGCCGGTTTCACTGCGCGTCTGCCGGCGCACGGCGTAGATGGTCATGCCGAACGGCGCGAGCAGCGCGGCCAGCCGCCGGCCGATGGCACCGTAACCGAGCAACAGCACCGTCTGCCCGGTGAGAAGCCGTGAGTCGTAGCGGCGCTGCTCGTAGTTCCAGGCGTGCTCACCGAGCTGGTCGCGATACGAGGGCAGCAGGTTGCGACCCAATGCGAGCATCATCGCCAGCACATGCTGCGCACAAGAATCGGCGAAGACCTCCGAGGCGCTTGTGAACACCGCACCGCGCGCCCGCAGGGTTTCCTTGAACTCCGGGGTGTCGTAACGCGTATAGCCCGCAGTGGTCACCTCGACCCACCGCAACCGCTCGTGCCGCAGACAGTCGCCCGGCAGCGGCTGGCCGAAGGCGATGTCAGCCGCGGCCAGGGCCGGGTCGGGCGCGCCGGCCTGCAGCACATTGCTCGAGATGGTGGCGGCCCAGACAAGCCGGTGGTCCCGGGTGCCATGGGCGAGCAACTGCGTGGCCGCGGGGTTGAACTTGGTGTTGCACCAGATCGTCAGGCTCATGGCGGAAATCACTCCGCCCAGGCGCCGCGCGCAAGCAAAACCGCCCGCACCTACCGCGCCAGCTCAACCCAGATCTCCTGCGGTTGCATCACCGTGTCCGGCGTCACCGCACGGGCGGTGGTCGAAAAGAAAAGCGGGCGGCCGGCGACCTCGATGCGCGCCTCCACGACGGTCCGCCGATCCCCGCGGACCGCTGCCGGCGGATACGGCAGCTCGAAGGCAAGCGGCGGCTGTCCAGGGCCAAAAATGCTCTTTTCCGCCAGCACGACATTCGGCGTGTCCATCCGTGTGACATCCAACAACCGCACCGTGAGGATGGCATCCGGCGGCAGGACCATCCGTGCACGATACATGACCGAGCCAAAGACGACCGGTCCGCGATACCCGGAGACCGGCGCCTTCGAACGACAGCCCGGGGCGCCGAGCAGGACGGCGGATGCAATCACGAGGAGGGTAAGCGCTTTCATGGGCTTTCTTCGGCAAGGACCCTGACGAAGTGGCTCAGTTCCTCCACCCAATCGTTTATCCCTGTCAACAACTCCGTGGGCCGCCGGAGCGGACGGCAGGGACGATCACCGTGAAAAAAACCCAAAGTGCGATTGCCGCCCGCGGGCCGGGGTGTTTATGTGACCAGCCATGACCCCCGCCCGTTTCGACGCGCTCATTGCCAGGTTCCGCACGCTGCGCCTCGGGGTCGTCGGCGATTTTTCCCTCGACCGCTATTTCGACATCGACCCCGCCCGCGCGGAAAAGTCACTCGAGACGGGCCTGCCGGTGCACAACGTCACCCGGGTGCGCTGCCAGCCCGGGGCCGCCGGCAACATCGTGCAGAACCTCGCCGCGCTCAGTCCGGCCGCCCTCTGGCCGGTCGGCTATTGCGGCGACGATGGCGAGGGTTTCGAACTGCGCCGCGCCCTGCGGCGGCTCGGCGGCATGCAACTGGACCATTTTCTGCAACCGCCCACGCGGCTCACCTTCACCTACACCAAGCCGCTCGTCCACACGCCCGGCCAGCCGCCCAAGGAACTCGCGCGCCTCGACATCAAAAACTGGACCCCCACGCCTGCCACCGTCGAGTCCGCGCTCATCGCCTCGCTGCAGCATCTCGCCCCGCAGCTCGATGCGCTCATCGTCATGGACCAGGCCGCCGCGCCCGGCGCCGGCGTGGTCAGCCGCGGCGTGCTCGCCGCCGTGGCCGCGATCGCCCGCGCCCACCCGCCGCTTGTCATCATGGCCGACAGCCGCCACGGACTCACCACCTATCCCCCGCTCTGTTTCAAGATGAATGCCGCCGAGTTCGCCCTGCTGACCGGCCGGTCCGACAGCCCGGCCGAATTGTTCGACCACATCCCCGGGGGTGCAACCGAGCTGGCGCAGCGCAACGGACGGCCGGTTTTCATCACCCTCGCCGAGCGCGGCATGATCGGCGCAGCCCCGGGCGTGCGGGCGGTGCACGTGCCCGCGCTGCCGGTGCACGGACCGATCGACATCGTCGGGGCGGGCGACACCGTCACCGCCATGCTCACACTCGCCCTCACCGCCGGGGCGAATCTCCGCGAAGCCATGGAACTGGCCCAGGCGGCCGCCTCTGTCGTGGTCCACCAGCTCGGTACCACCGGCACCGCCACGCCATTGCAGCTGCAGCGGAAACTTTTCCCGTGAACCGCGCCGCGCTGCCGGTCGAAGGTGGCTGGACCGCGCGGTAATACCGGCACGGATCACTCCAGCCACGGATCGAACAGCACCTTGATTGCGGATTTTTTCCGCAATCGCTCCACGCCTTCCGCATAGCGCGTGAATGGCAGGGTGCAGGAAACCAGCGGGGCGAGGTCCAGTTTGCCCTCGACCACAAAACGCAGGGCTGTCTCCGCCGCCGCACGGTTGTGATTGCCATAGCCCATCAGGAGCAAGCCCGGACCCCAAAGGTGGCGCAGGCCAAAACCCACTTCCTCCCGCAGCACACCGAAGATCGTGACGCACCGCTGCGTGCGATCCATCAGAAAACTGATCGAGGGCGGCAGACCCGTGCAGTCGATGGCGTCATCGAGGGTTTTCGCCCCGTGGCGGTCCGCCGGCCACGCGGTCGCGTTCGGCGCCACCGTGCAAACCGCCCCGAGCTTCCGGGCGAGGGTGCGGCGGGCCGCCACGAGATCAATGCCCACCACCTCGCCCGCCCCGTGGGCTTTCGCCAGTTGCACCGCCACCAATCCCGCCGGCCCCAGGCCGGCGATGCCGACGCGGCGCCCGGTAATTCCGCCAAGTCCGGCGAGTTGTTGAAACGATACTTCCACGCACATCGCCAGTTCGAGCGACGCAATCTGGGCCGGGGTCAGCGAAGCGGGAATCTCCAGCAAGGACGCCTCGGGGAACGCGTTGTATTGCGCATAAAAACCCGGCCGCGGCTGGCCCGTATCCTGCCACGCGACCACGCGCCGGCCCACCTTGAGTTTTTTCACGCCTTTGCCCAAGGCCACGACCTCGCCCATCGCCTCATGCCCGGGCGCGCCGGGGCGGTAGGGATATTCGAGTTTCATACCGGGAAACATCGGCTGGCCACCGAGAATGTGCAGGTCCCAGTGCGGACAGGTCGTCACCCCCAGCACGCGCACCAGCACCTCGCCCGCCGCGGGCTTCGGAATCGGCCCCTCTTTCCAGACGGCTAGGCCGGGTTTTTCAATCACCAAGGTCTTCATGGTTGTGTTCATGTTTAAATGTTCACGCCCGCGCCGCCGGCCAGTCGAGCACCACGCCGAGCACCGGTTCGCGTTTGGACTCGATCAGGGCCCACGCCTCGGCGGCCTGCGCCACCGGGAAGCGGTGGGTGATGACGCTCAGGGTGTCGAGCTTGCCCTCCGCGATCCATCGCATGGTTGAGTCCAGCCGCGGCTGGGTCGCCCCGGAAACGAGGTCAAATGTAAGCTCGTGGTTGCGGAATTTCTGCAGCGCGAGCAGCAGATTCACCTCGGTCGCCTTCGGATAAAATCCCGCAATGACCATATGCCCGTTGCGCTGCATCATCGGCAGAAGATCAGACAACACCGTCATGCTGCCCGCAGTCTCAACCAGCACCTGCAACTGGCCGAACCCCAGTTTGCGCAGGGCGGCCACACCGTTGTCGGCGCCAGCGCGAAGGGTGGTGCCATATTTGGCAAACCGCGCCAGCCGGTCCTCGTGCCGACCGAGCATCACCACTTTCGCGCCGCGGCGCGCCAGGGTCTGGCCGCTCCATTGCCCGACCAGTCCATCGCCCACCACCACCGCGACATCACCCGGCTGCACCTGCGGGCGTGTGCCGCAGTTGAAGCCAACCTGGGTCAGCACCAGTCCGGCATACGCCACCGGATCCAGTCCCGGCGGCAAGGGCAGCAAGGCCCCCTGCGCGCACACCGACGGCGAAACGTGTCCGGCATATTGGTTGTCAAACATCCCGCAGACCTTGCTCATCGAGGCAAAAACCCAGTCCCCCGGGGCAAACCGCGTCACGGCGCCACCGACGGCCAGCACGCGCCCGACTTTCTGATAGCCCGCCACCATCGGAAACGGATCCGGGTCGCCCGGTTGCCACGCCACGTCACCGGATATCCGCTCGCCGCGCAGAAACGAACCTTCCGTCCCATTGCTGATCCATGAGTGATGCAATTCCACCACCACGTCGTCCGGTCCCGGCTCCGGGCTTTCAATTTCGCGGTATGCGACCTGGTTGCGGGCGGTAAAGACAACGGCGTGGCTTTTCATGGGCAGGGAAAAAATGGACGGGATACCGGGCCCGGCAGTCACCCGCCGGGGACCGGTGATGTCAAATCTCGCCGTCGTCCGCGCAAGAAAAAGGCACCCGGCCAATCGCCGGGTGCCAAGGGGAAACAATGGCCGTCGTAGGCTACCAGATCTTCGTGCGGTCTTCGGGTTTCCGCCACATCGGGTCGCCCTCCTTGATGCCAAAGGCATCAAAGAACTCCTGCTGGTTCACCAGCGGGCCGAAGGCGCGGAAATTGCCGGGGGCGTGCGGACCGCGGGTGATCTGCATGCGCATCGCGTCGTCGCGGAAGAGCGTGCGCCATTGTTGGGCCCAGGAGATGTAGAAACGCTGCTCCGGCGTGAACCCGTCGATGGGCTTGCGTTCCCTGCCCTGCAGGGAGCGTTGCAGGGCCTCAAACGCGATCGAGGTGCCGCCGAGATCCCCAATATTTTCGCCGAGCGAGAGCTGGCCGTTGATCGCCAGACCGGGCAGCGCCTGGTAGCTGTTGAATTGCTGCACGAGCTTCTGCGACCGCTCGCTGAACTTCGCGGCGTCCTCCTGCGTCCACCAGTCGGTCAGGTTGCCGTCGGCATCGGAGCGGCGGCCCTGGTCGTCGAAACCGTGTGTGATCTCGTGGCCGATGACGGCGCCGATGGCGCCGTAGTTGACGGCGTCGTCCATGGTGAAGTCGAAGAACGGCGGCTGGAGAATGCCGGCGGGAAATACAATCTGATTGGTGACAGACGAGTAGTAGGCGTTGACGGTCGGGGGCGTCATGCCCCATTCGCGGCGGTCCACCTTCTGCCCGATGCGGGCGATGCGCCGGCGGGAGTCAGCCAGACTGGCGCGCACCACATTGCCAAAGTAGTCATCGCGACGGATTTCCACCGCCGTGTAGTCGAGCCACTTCTCGGGGTAGCCGATCATGGGCTCGAAGCGGTCAAATTTCGCCAGCGCCTTCTGCCGGGTGGCCTCCGACATCCATGCCAGTTTCTCGAGCCGCCCGCGGAAGACAATCTGGATGTTGCGGATCATCTCATCCATGCGGGCCTTGGCCTCCGGCGGATAGTGCTTGGCCACGTAGAGCTGGCCGAGGGCCTCGCCGACGGCCTCATCCACAACCTTGGTGGCGCGCTGCCAGCGGGGTTCCTGCTGGGGTGTGCCGCTCAGCACGGTGCCGTAGAAGCGGAAATTTTCCTGTTCGAGGGCCTCGGTCAGGTAGGGGGCCGTCGCCCGCAGGAGCTGCCAGCGCGTGTAGGTCTGCAGGTCGTCGAGCGATGTCTCCTGCAGCACCCGGGAGAGACCTTCGAAAAACTTGGGCTGGCCGACGATCACCTCGGTGACGGCGGCCGGCACGCCCAACTCCGCAATGCAACGCTGGAGCGGGAAGTCCGGATAGGCGGCGATAGCAGCCGCCATGGTCATTTTGTTGTAGTTGGCGATGCGGTCGCGCAGCTCGACCGGCAGCTTGGCATTTGTGGCCAGTGCCTTTTCCAGCGCAAAGACCGCCTCGGCGTGGCGGTAGGCGACCGGCCGGGTCTCGCCGGCCAGTTCAAACATCCTGGCCACATGCCCGGTGAACTCCCAACGCTCGCGGGCAAATTTGTCGGAGAAATAATACTCCTTTGAGGGCAGGCTCATGCCGCCCTGCATCAGATAGAAGCCGTAGCGGTCGCTTTGTTTCTGGTCAGGGAAAAACGCCGCGCGGAAGAACGGACTGCCCAGCCGCAGCTGCATCTGTGCCGCGAACGCCACGAGAGCCTCCTTGTCCTTGGCCGCCGCGATGCCAGCAAGGTCCGCCGCGATGGGGTCGAGGCCGCGCCGGTTGATGGTCGCGGTATCGAGGGCCGAAGCGTAGAGATCCCCCACCTTTTGGCTCACCCCGCCGGGGACCCCCGGATTCGCCGCCGCCGCCTCGACGAGGGCGCGCAGGTTGGCCCAATTGCGCTCGGAAAGCTCGCCAAAGCCGCCCCAGCGCGACTTGTCCGCAGGGATCTGGGTGCGGGCATACCAGCCGCCCGCCGCGTATTTGGCAAAGTCGGTGCGGGAATCGACCGACTGGTTCATCTTATCAATGCTGAAGCCGGGGTCGGGCAGTTTGCCATTCTCGATGGCGCACAGGGGCAGACCAGCAGCCAGGATCAGCAGACAGGCTGCCGAAAACAAGTGACGTTTTGGGATCATGGGAAAAAATTGGCGGGACGGACCAGACGGTGCAACCGCGGAACCGTGAGCGGCATTTTGCCGTGATGGACGGATGGGCACCGGTCAAAGCACGGGCGCGCCACCCACAAGCTGGCGCGCATGCCATGCACCATGGTCAAGATGCACCCCGCCTTCGATCCCACCAAACCTGGCAATCCAACCCTCATCCGCCCACGCAAAGAGCGCTCCCTGCGCAAGCAGGCCACCCTCCGCGAATTCTCCCGCCCGCCAGCCGCTACAGGTGCGATTGCTCAGCGCCTCTGCTTCAAGGTCGCGGAATCCGCCGGCTGCAAGCTCGCTTACGGCAACCCGGCGACCGGAGCAATCCTTTCGCCGACCTCAGCAGCGGACATGTCTTCTGGGCGCGCTGGCAGTCGTGGTCGCGGTGCTATTGGTCGTCGTAACCAGGCTCCCGCCCAAGCCGCCGGTGTAAATGGAGACCGTTGCCCACGGGCAACATTCAGCAATGGTCAGGGCGATTTGCGCAGCACGATCCGGTCGGAAGCCGGACGCTCGACGATCAAGCTCTCATCCGATGCGAGCATGCGCACAAAGACCTCAACATTCTCGGCCCGCCAACTGCCGCCGATGGGGACCTGAAAAAGCGAACTGTCGGCCAGCTCGATCTGGACGCGATTGCGCTTGTTGAATTGCGCCACCGCGTCGCCGAGCGGCGTGTCGGTAAAGACCAGACGCGAATCCTGCCAGGCGAGTGCATCGCGCATGGCGGTCAGGGCTATTTTTTCGACCACCGGGTTGACGGCTGGGTTTTCGGGCAAAATGACGAGCCGCTGGCCCGCTTCGAGCAGGGTAGCGGGGATCGCAATGGGGTTCTGCTGGTGGGCGGCGGATTGATCCACCTCAACCTTGCCCTCGGTGACCAGCACCTCGATCTGGGTCGCGTCGAACCGGACGTTGAACGCCGTGCCGACCGCGCGCACGGTGACCGCACCGGCCTCAACCCAGAACGGACGCTCACGGTTCGTCACCACCGTGAAATGGGCCTCACCCTTGAGCAGGCGCACCCGGCGCTCAGCCGGGGTGTAGTTGACCCGCACCTCGCTGTCGGCGTTGAGCTCTACGACCGAGCCGTCCTCCAGCGTCATGCGCTGGTAGCCGCCGGAGGTCGTTGCATACTGCGGCGCGACCAGCGGGTCGGTGGCGGGTTTCAGCCACCACCAGGCCGCGACCAGCGTGAGGCAGGCCGCGAGCGCGACCACCACAGCAGTGAGCGGTTTGTAAAACACCAGTGCAGGGCGCGGTTTCGCGAGCAGATCGCGATCCGGGTGCATGCGGGCCTCGGGCCGATATTCACGCAACTGACCGAGCAGAGCCCAGGTGGCCTCGAGCCTTGCAATGGCGGCGGCATGCCGCGGGTCGGCCCCGTGCCAAAGTGCGAACTCCGCCAGCTGCGCGGCGGTCATGCCGTCATCGCGCTGGGCCAGCCAAGCGGCGGTGGTCGCCTCGATGGCTTCGGTTTCTGATGGACTGGATGGATCCGACTTTTTCACGATTTTTTCTCCGCTGCCGGCCGGGCCAGCTTCAACATGCCGCGACTTTCGAAAAATTCACTGCAGCGCCGCATCCCTTTGGCAAGCTGGGCCTTGACCGTGTGCTCCGAGATGCCGAGGTCCGCTGCAATCTCCTTGTGCGAGAGCCCGTAGAGCAGGCGCAGGGTGAGCACGCGACGGCAGCGGTCCGGGAGGCCGCGGACGGCGGTGGCCAAAAGTTCGAGCTCTTCCTGCTTCGTGGCGGTTTCGGCGGCATTGGGTGAGTCTTCCATGACGGACAACTCAGACATATCGGCTACATACTCGATCGATACCACCTTGCCCCGGCGGAAAATATCCAGTGCGGCGTTGCGCGCAGTGGTGAAGAGAAAAGCCTTCACGTAGCTGATGCGACTGACCTCCCGGGCGCGGATGAGGCGGGCGTAGGATTCCTGCACCAAATCGTCGATGTCGGGCAGCGAGGGGAACATCCCACGCAGATAGGCCCGCAGTGAGGATTCGTGCGGCTGCACCTCCTCGACAAACCAGCGGGCCTGTTCGGTTTTAGCCATGGGTGTGGGTTGGGATGGGGTTTCCCCGGGCGTAACCATCAGGACAACCAATCGGCCAACCGCGACGGGGGCAAGTTGTCTGAGGCAAAAACAAAGCAGCCAAACTGTGGACCGGAGGGCTCAAGGCAATGGGGGCGATACTTTTCTGACGGATGAGTGGGACAAACAGGCTATGGTGCAATATTCACCCCGGGTCTCACCACGTGTAGGAAGCCGTGAGTTTCACCCTCCGGGCATCCTCCCGGGCGACCGAAGCCGCATTGTCGATGCGGTAGACCGCCAGTGCGTCGGTGAGGTTGGTCACGCCAACCCGGTAAATCATGACGCCCCGGCCCCAGGGTCTGGCATAGCTTGCGAAGAGATCACCGGTGCCAAACGGCTCGGTTTTATAGAGGCGATTGCCGGAAATCGTGTCGCCGACATACCGGTAGCCGCCGCCGATGCTCAGCCGACCGGTCACGTTGTATTTCAGCCAGATATTGAAGGTCTGGTCGGGGGTGAACACCGCCCGCAGGCCGGTGCCCTTTTCCGTGGGACCGTCCGCCGTGAAGGCACCGACCAGTCCGGAGAATTTCTCACTCGTAAAGATGAGCTGCGTCTCAACCCCCCGGTTAAACTGCGCGCCATCTTGGATGAAGAAGCCCGCATTGACCGGATCGCCGCGCCATTTGTTGCTCACGTCGATTTGGAAAATGGCAAGATTGCCCGAGAACGTGCCGCCGAAGGCCTTGATGACGTCCAATTTCATCCCCACTTCTCGGTTTTTGCCGGTCTCAGGCACCAACCGGCTGCCATCGGCCTTGTAGATGGCTCCGATCGCAAGATACGCCTCGGTATAGCCGGCGTAAAAGGCTAAGGTATCCACCGGCTTGAAGACCGCGCCATAACGGAAGGTTGCCTTCTCGTGGATGATGGCCGGGACCGGATTGCCGACGTAGGTTCCGCCGGGGTTCTGGTTCTGGGGTGTCCGCCATTGGACGTGATAGGAACGGTTGTCGTAATTCCACCGCACTGCGGCGGAAAGCTGCAGTTTCCCGTCAAACAGCCCGACCCGATCCTCGACCACCGCCCCGCCAAGCCACTCGGTGTTGTAACGAACGTAGCGCGTGGGATAATTGAGCTGGTAGACCAATGCCGTCCAGTCCGGCGCCGTTGGGTTGACGCGCCAGGTGTTGACCGGCCAGATCAATGAGCCGTCATAAATGGTCTGGGAGATATACCAGTGGTCGAGACTCAGGCTGCCCACCAGGTGATTGCTCACACCCGATCGCCCGACCTCGTCAATCTTCCAGGAAACCGCGTAGTCCATGAAGAGGGTCTTCCAACTGTAATCCCCCTGATTGGGATTGAGCAGATAGTCCAAAGCGGCAGCCTGGCCCAGCAGGCCCAGTGTATTTAATTTCTTGTTTCCCTGTCCGGCCATCACGTTGCCGCGGATGCTCCATTCGTCGCTGATCCGGCTCGTGAAGACGGCGTGGACCAGCTGGTTGTCGTCGGTAGTGAACCGGTCCATCCCCGGCAACGGCGGACCGTTATTGGAAAACCCCTCGATGACCCGGCCAAATTGGTCGAAGGCGGTAGTGCTGAGTTTCTGGTCCGAGTGGGTGAATTCAAACCGGACCGTCACGCGCGAATTCTCGCTGAAGTCATACGCGAACGACGGCGCCAGCAATTGCACGTGGTTGAAGTCCCAGTTCCAGCCCGGGCGGTCTGCGTCAACAAAACCCGCCACCAGCCGATACTGCAGGTCGCCGCCGCCAACCTCGCCGCCCACATCGATCATGCCGCTGTAGAAATTGTCGGTGCCAATCGCGGCCTCCACCTTGTTGACGTGTCCGCGGTGCGCGTTCTTGGGCACCATGTTGATGTAACCCCCGTAAGCCGCGAAGGGACCGAAAGTCACGGAGGCCGGGCCCTTGATCACCTCAAAGGCTTCGTAGTTGAAGTTGGTGATCATGCCGAGGTAGCGCGTTGTCGCGCCGTCCACCGACCAGTTTTGGGCGCGGAAACCGCGGATGGTGGCGTTGACGCCGGACGGACCGGCATAGCTGCTGACGCCCGGGACAATCTTGTTCATCACGTCATTGGGATCGATCGCGCCGGTGTCGATAATCAGGTCACTGGTCACAACCTGGAGGGTCTGGGGCACATCGCTGAGGTTCATCACCGTCTTGCCGCCGGAGAAGGTGCGCGAGGCGACATAACCGTGGTAGGCGCCGCTCGAGACCTCGAAGGGGCTTAATTTCACCACCTCCCTGCTGCCGGCCTCAAACGGATTTCCGCGATTGGGGAAGGCCGGGGTGGGCCGGACATTGATGGCCAGCGCGGAGGAGGTTGCGTCCTTCGAAAGCATCAGGTTGGTGCCGGCCAGCATCTGCCTGAGCGCTTCATGCGCTGCCATCCGGCCCTTCACGGCGTTGGTCTGGATGCCGCGCACCCGGTCCGCCCAATAGACAACTTCTTCGCCCGACTGCTGCACAAACAGCTTGAGCGTCACCTCGGCTTCCCCTTTCGGCAGGTCATAGGCGATTTTCGCCGGCCCGCTCTCCGCCCAAACCAGCACCGGCATGCAAATGAGCAGCGCAAAATGTGCCCTGTAACTTGCCAAGACTGTTGTCCAATAATGGGTCATGCTCCGGCGGAATCAGTGGGCAAAGGCGGGCGACTCTTCGGACGAAGCCCCCAACTGACCGGTTTCCACCCCCTCCGGTCGTGATAACGGTGCATGACGTGGATGTCTCATTGTTAACGGATGGTAGCAGGTCTCAAAGAATCAGCCAGCCTGTTTCCCTTCCTTTCAAAAGCGGCACCAAGTTCTGGAGCAATTCCAGGTGCATAGACGCGCCTCCGTTGGGACGAAAATACAGGAGCCGCGCAGTTCGAGCCGGTTCAGGCGATCACGTCAGCGATGATGGCGGGGGACCCTGCCCACCAGTCAATTGGGTTGCTCCGGACGGCATCCAGCCCCACCCTTTGTTTGGATTGTCAGGCCCACAACCTTCCGCTTGTTTGAAACCATCTTCCAGACTGGCACCGCTTTACGACGGCCCCGGTTATGGGCCATGAATCCCGTCTTCCCACGACCGTGAAATCCCTCCTGTCATGAGCCATGATCCCTCGTCGCATTCCCTCCACGGACTCAGCGCCATCGTAACCGGTGCTTCCCGCGGCATCGGCCGGGCGATCGCACTCGCCTACGCCCGCGCCGGCGCCGCTGTCGTCATCAATCACGCCCCGGATCAGGCCAGCCCGCAGGATATGATCGAACTCATCAGCGCGCAGGGCGGCCGGGCCGTCGCTGTCCGAGCCGACGTCGGCCTGCCGGCCGAGCATGCCCTGCTGGTGGACGCGGCACTGACGCACTTCGGGCGGATCGACATCCTCGTCAACAATGCGGCGGTGAAGGGCAAGGCGCCCTTTCTGGACGTGACAGAGGCCACTTGGGATGAAGTGCAGCGGGTCAACCTGAAGGGTCCCTACTTCCTCGCCCAGCGCGTGGCCCGGCAGATGATCGCTGCCGGTATTCACGGTCGCATCATCAATGTCACGAGCAACCATGAGTCTAGGCCGCTGAACAGCGCCTCCGTCTACAGCATTTCCAAATGCGGGTTGCACATGCTGACGCTGACCCTTGCGCGGGAACTCGCCGAGCACCGCATCACGGTCAACAGCCTCATTCCGGGCTCCTACGCCACGCCGATGAATCTGGCGGCGATGACGGATCCGGTGCGCCGCGCGGCCGCGGGGGCAAAAATTCCGCTCGGGCGCATTGGCGAACCGGAGGACCTCACCGCCGCGGCCATCTTTCTGGCCAACCCGCAGTCGGACTATATTACCGGCAGCAGCATCCGGGTTGATGGCGGCGTGAACCTTCTCTGAGTCCCGGCCGGGGCGGCGGGTTGGGTACAACTTGCCGAGGGTTGTGTGAAACAGCGGCCGTTAAACATCCCTCACGAGCGAAAGACACAGTCCGTCCACAGATAGGTTCGACCGCACAAACTGGACATCCTCCACCGACAAATTGCCATGCAGGTGCAGGGCCTTGCCCGCGGCCTGAATCCGCCGCAAGTCAGGCAGCAGGTCGGTCAGCGTCGGTCCAACCGGGTCCACGACCACGTTGACGGCGGTCAGACTGGGGATCTCGAGCACGGCCTTGAGAATATGCAGCGAGGCCGAGTGCAGATGCAGCAGTGAGAAGGGAAAGGCATTGGCGATGGCGAGGTCACATTCCCAGAAAACCTCGCGATACATGCTTTCCGAGATGAACCCGGCAGCATCCTCCTGGTAGACCGCCACCGGGCCCGGCGCCCATACACCCATCGGGCCCGCGACATGCCCCCCCCGGAACATGGGAATGTGCCGGAACTGGGTTTGCAGCACTTCGATCCAGATTTTGGTGCATTGGCGCGCCAGCACTTTCAGCGCCATGGGATTGTCGCACAGCTCGGTGTAGAAAGACAGACCGAGCAACGCCGCCAGCATGTCCGACGGGCCGCGCATGAGTGTCTGCCCCACCGGATACCGGCCCCCAAAGTGGGCGGCCAGATTTTGGGTGAAGCTCGTCATCAGGCGCAGCCAGCCATTCGAGTCGAGGTCGAGGCTGGTCAGATCTGGAACCTCTTTGGGCGCCACGGCTGTCATGGCCTTGGCGCTGACTGATACGTGGACGCCGCAACCGACCATGGCCTCCATCCAGGGCAAAGCACGTGGTGGCTTCAGCACCCAATACAGATCGCCATCCAACGGATCGCCGCGCAGGGTCTTGCGGAAGTAAGGTTCGATAAAGGCTGCGGGTTCAGGCACGCTTTCCCGCGGGAGCGGTCCCGCCTTGACCCCCAGTTCGAGGAATGGCTGCAGAAAAAAAATCCCCTCGCGCGACTCGCCGACAAGCAACCGGTCGGCGGGTTCGCGGTGCCAAAAACGGCGGTGCAATTCTTGCAATTCAAGCCCCATTTTGACCTCCTCAACCATTGCAGACGAAGCCCGGTTGCCTTTCCGTCCCGCCCCCAAACCGGGGTTTGCCCGTGACCATAAGAAACAAACCTCCGGTTGATGCCCAGTGCTTCATGAATGCAGTTTCTCAGGAGACATCAGGAAATCGAGCTTCCCGCCAGCCAGGAGTTGCCCCTCACTGGGGCGCCGGCGACAGCACCTCCTGCCGGCAGGATTTCGAAAGCCAACACCATGACCAATGACAAAACCATGACCAACCGGGCCCGACTGGAAGCAGCGCTGCAGGGGCTGCCGGTAACACACCCGGTTTACGCCGTCTATGACGGGTTCGTGACGAGCCGACCCCACGTGGACTGGCCCCGGTTGTCTGCGCTGGGTTTGGGGCAGATCAATCACGCCGACTTGCTCCGGCACGAGCATCCGCACCTGCAGATTGTCGAGACGACCCGCCAGGTTAACGGCCAGACCCGCCGCGACGTGCGCTGGATCACCGATGTGGGTGAACTGCACCAGTGGTATCTCGGAGACTGGCGGCAGGAGCATTTCATCAAGACGCCCGAGGACTACCGGATTATGCGCCGCGCTTGGGAAGGCGTGAAAATCACGGCCGATGATGCGGCGTTCATCGCGTCGGAAAAGGCGGTGGGCGACAATGGCGTGACGCTGGGGAACATCGCCGGGATGGGCCTGGGGCGCACGCCGCTGATGGTCTTGCAGGTGGATTGGGTCGGACTGGGACAGTGGTCGGTGGATCTCGCCGACGAACTCCCCGCGATGATGGAACTGTTGGAGTTCATGAATGAACTGAAACTGGAGGAATTCCGTCAGGCAGTCCGCACGCCCGCCCGGCAGATCAAGCTCTGGGAAAATCTCTCCCTGCAAACGCTGGGCCCATCCCGTTACCGCCGCCACCTGGTGCCGCTTTACTCGAAGATTCTCTCCATCCTGAATGCCGCCGGCAAGCGCTTGCTGGTGCACTATGACGGGCAACTGCGCGTCATCGCCGACCAGGTCGCACAACTCGATTTCGACGGCATCGATTCGCTTACGCCGCCCCCGGAGGGCGACCTGACGGTGGCCGAGGCCCGGCGGCTGTGGCCCGACAAGATGCTCTGGTGTCATCCGTCGCTGGGCTGGTTCCGCGAAAGCAGCGAGACCTTGGCGCAACTCATCCGGGGCATGGTGCAAGCGGCCGGGCCAGAGCGCTTCTGCCTCATGATCAGCGAGGAGATTCCGCCAGAATGGGAGCGGACGGTGCCCCAGATCCTGTCCCTGCTTCAGGAGACGAATCACGGCGGTTGAGCCCTTGCTGTTTTCCGGCCGGCTTGCTGTCATCTTATCATGAACTCCAAGGCTAGCGTTCGCCAGGCCCTCGCCCATCGCTCCGGCCGCGTCCCGGTCGATTTTGGCGGCACCTCGGTTTCGGGCCTGCATGTCAGTGTCGTGGAAGCCCTGCGCCGCCATTACGGCCTCCCTGCCGGACCGGTGCGCGTGCTTGAATTCTATCAAATGCTCGGGGAGATCACGGACGATCTGCGTGACGCGATGGGGATCGACACCGTGGGCGTGCTGCCGCGCGGCACGATGTTCGGCTTCCCCGCGGAGGGCCCCTGGCGTGAATGGCGCTGCCCGTGGGGGCAGGTGGTGCTGGTTCCGCCCGGCTTCCAGACGCGGACCGAGCCCAATGGCGATAGCTACATTTTCCCGGCGGGCGACACCAGCGTGCCACCCAGCGGCCATCTGCCGGCCACCAGCTATTTTTTCGATTCCATCATCCGCCAGGAGCCCATCGACGAGGATAAACTCAATCCCGCCGACAATCTTGAGGAATACGGACTGTTGACCGACCAGGACATCGCCTACTGGCAGGGGCGGGCCACGGCGTTGCGCGGCTGCCAGCGGGCGGTCGTGGCCAACATGGGCGGCACCGGCCTGGGCGATATCGCCCGGGTGCCCGGAACTTCCCTGCGCCACCCGAAGGGCATCCGCGACACCAGTGAGTGGTATATGTCGATCGTGGCCCGGCGCGACTACGTGCAGGCGGTCTTCGCCCGCCAATATGAAATCGCCCTGCAGAACCTCATCCGCTTTCATGCCATCATGGGCGATGTCGTCGACGTGTTGTTCGTCTGCGGCACCGATTTCGGCACCCAGGCTTCGCAATTCTGCTCGGTGGCGACGTTTGATGAGCTCTACCTGCCCTACTACCGGCAGCTCAATGACTGGGTGCACCGCCACACGTCATGGAAAACCATCAAGCATTCCTGCGGCGCCATCGATCCGTTGCTGCCCAGCCTGATCCGGGCGGGTTTCGACATCATCAACCCGGTGCAGTGCTCCGCCACCGGCATGGATCCGCAACATCTCAAGCAGACCTATGGCCGCGACCTCGTCTTCTGGGGCGGGGGGGTCAACACCCAGCACACCCTGCCCTTCGGCACGCCCGCGCAGGTGCGCACCGGGGTGCTCAACCGTTTGCGCATCTTCAGCCGCGAGGGTGGCTTTGTCTTCAACGCCATCCATAACGTCCAGGCGCGCA
>CAJBES010000334.1 GCA_903952145.1 uncultured Opitutaceae bacterium
CCCGTGTGACGAAGCGCGGCGCGCGGGTTTGCATGCTTGTTGGCGTGACTCTCCCTGGGCGTTTAGGCAAAGGTCCACCCTTCCCATGAATACAAAATCCCTCCGTTCGATTATTCTGGTCGCCACCCTGTTGCTGTGCAGCCCGGCACTGCTGACCGCCGCCGATGCTCCGAGTGATGCCGCTGCGATTTCGGCCAAGCTCTTCGCCGCCCTTGAAAACACCGACTATGCGGCCTTCGTGGCCGCCGGCGACGCGGTGTTCCAGCAGAAGCTGAAGCCGGAGCAGTTCGCGGCGGTCGCGGCGCAACTGGCCCCGATGCTGAAGGCCGGCCATGAAGTGACCTACCTCGGCGAACTGCAGCAGAAAGGCTTTCGCGTCACGCTCTGGAAGCTGAGCTTCAAGCAGGGCGGCGACGATCTGCTGGCGACGCTGAGCCTCAAGGACGGCAAGGTCGGCGGCTTCTGGATCCGGTGACGTCGGGGCCCTCCGAACTTGGCGGGCGCAGTCTGGCTGCGCCCCTGCATGACCCGGGCTGAGCCTCAGTCGGAACGATACAGAAGAAAACCACGAATGGACACCAAGGAACACGAAGCATGCCGGAGAAATTGAAATTTGCCGAGCCCACGGCAAAAGGCACGGTTGGGTGACTGGTTTGAGCGCTTCATCATCGCGGGATTTTCATTCGTGTCGATTCGTGTGCATTCGTGGTTCAATTGAATTGATTCGGATTAGGCCAATGTCCCTTGAGAATTGGGTCACGCCATGGCCGGTGCGGCGGCTTGAGGCTAAGCCGCCCGGTTTCACTCCCTCACCGTTCCACGCGGGCGCAGGCCTTGGCGGTTTCGTAGACGTCGACGCGCGACAGCGTCGGCAGGGCCGGGGTCAGTTCGGCCATGAGCCAGGCTCCGAGGTTTTCCGCCGTCGTGGGGCACGGCAGGATGTCGTTGAGGTTGCAATGGTCCAGCCGGTCGAGGACCGGGCGCACGGCCGCCGATATTTCCGCGTAGTCCACCACGAAACCCCGCGCATCGAGCGGGCCGGAACAGTGGATTTCCACGACGTAGGAGTGCCCGTGCAGATTGCGGCACTTGTGGCCGACGGGAAGCTGCGGCAGCGAGTGGGCTGCCTCGAAGGTAAAGCGTTTGGAGACCGTGAATTTCATTGGCGTATGCCGGAGTCTGCGACCGATCCCCGAAAAACCGCAACGGTCTTTCCACCGGACGAAGGCGGGTGTCCCTTAACTCTTGGACGATTCACCCAACCCAAGGGCCCAATGGCACGCACCAAGGTGCGGCCCTACCACCGGCGGCTGGAGCGCGGCTCAAAGGGCCGCCGCCACGCGCCGAAAATGGTGGCCGATGATGGCCAGTTCGATCGCGGCGCGGAACTTCCACGGGCGGCGGAGCATGGTGCCCGCCATGAACCACCAGTAGGCCCAGCGCCCGCGGTGCCACACCCCCAGCAGCCAGAACGACTTGATAAACGCCCCGCCGTCCGCCCACGAAATCCGCAGCCGCTCGCTGCCGGCCTGATGCTGCTTCAGGAAAACCCGGATGCGTTGGTAATAATTCCGCGGTTCGTAGAGGCGGCGCATGAGCTCGCGATAACCGTTCTCGAGATACTCCCGGTTGAGCCGCGGGCGGAAATTCAGCGCGGCCGCCGTGTTGTTGCCGGTGCTCTCGGCGAGGAGCCGGCCCTCGCGCTGCAGGCGTTGATACAGCCGCGTCTGCGGCAGCGCGGTCAGCAGGCCCACCATGGCCGTCACCACGCCCGAGCGCTGGATGAAGTCGAACTGCTGCTTGAAGATGTCGCCCGTGTCGCTGTCGAAGCCGACGATGAAACCGCCCATGACCTCAAGGCCGGATTTTTGCAGCGTCTGCACGGCCACGACCAGATCCTTCCCGATGTTCTGGAGTTTGCGGCACTCGTCGAGCCCCGCCGCCGAGGGCGTCTCGATGCCGACGAAGACCTTGCGGAAACCCGCCGCCACCATCAGCGCGCACAATTCCGGGTCGCCGGCCAGATTGACCGAGGCCTCCGTGAGGAAACCCATGGCGGGCCGCGTGCGCTCGCGCCACTCGATCATGGCCTGGAGCAGCGCCTTGGTGCGGGTCTTGTTGCCGATGAAGTTGTCGTCAACGACGAACACCATGTCCTTCCAGCCGAGGCGGCGCAACGCCTCTAGTTCGGCAATGAATTGCGCCGGCGGCTTGGTGCGCGGCACGCGCCCGTTCATGACAATGATGTCGCAAAACTCGCAGTCGAAGGGACAGCCGCGGGAAAACTGCGCCGCCATCGTCACGTAGTTGCGCAAATTGAGCAGGTCGTAACGCGGGATGGGGGTCAGCGCCAGCGGCGGGAAGCCCGGCGCGCGGTAGACGGGCTGCAGCGTGCCGGCCTGCAGGTCGGCGATGAGTTGCGGCATGATTTCCTCGGCCTCACCCAGGACGAAGTGGGGAATCTCCGGGTAGGACTCGTGCCCGGTCGTGAACAGCGGGCCGCCGGCGATGATGCGCTGGCCGAGGGCGGCGCAGCGCCGGGCCACCTCGCGCACCGATTCCTGGTGCACGATCATGGCGCTGAGCAGGACATGGTCGGCCCAGCGGAGATCGGCGTCCTCGAGTGGCTCGACGTTGAGGTCGATGAGCTTGAGCTCCCAGTCGCGCGGGAGCAGGGCGGCCACGGTGAGCAGTCCGAGCGGCGGGAATGCCGCCTTCTTGGCGACGAAACGCAGGACGTGCTTGAAGCTCCAGAAGGTGTTCGGCGTTTGTGGACTGATGAGCAGGATCTTCATGAGACGGACGGCAGCACAATTACACACCGAGGAATGGGCCGGCAACCAGAAAGCAGCAGGCTGTCTATCTCCGACGCCAAAGGGGATACCGGATTGGTTTGACGGAGCGCGCCAGCATTCCGCTCCGTCTATCGTGCGCAATTTCCGTATCCGCGTCAGGGTGGCACCTCGGTGCTACCTTCCGCCCGGGAGGACCGGCGTTGCCCAGACCCGGTTGCCGGGTTCTGCTTTCTTTTGGGCCGGCCCGACCCTAGAAAACTGTCCTCCCACCTCCCGGATCTTTCATGAAGATTGAAAAATATCGTTTTTTGCTTCCAGCCTCAGTCATGACATTTTTTGCGACGGCGGTTCCAGCCGCCGTCATCGAACACCATGGGAACGAGTGGATCCTGGACACCGGGGTCGTCCGCAAAGTGGTCCGGTTGGAGGCGGGCCGGCTGACGCTGGCCTCGTTTCGCAACGCGGCTTCCGGCCGCGAGTATGTCACGGCCGCACAGCCCTCGCCCGAGTTCCGCCTGAGCGTCGACGGCGCGGTCGTCACAGGGACGACGGGCGGATGGATCCTGGTCAATGACCGGATACAGCCGCTCGGTCCGGGGCAGTGGCAGCTCGACCTCAAGCTCCGGTGCGACGCGATCCAAGTGGAGAAGCATTATGTCGCCTATGCCGACACGCCGGTCATCCGCGAGTGGGTGACCATCACCAATGTCGGCGGGAAGGCGGTCAAAATTGAAGAGCCCTGTTTTCTGGCCACGAACCTGCTGGCCGAGGAGGCGGCGGACCTCGATCTCTCCTACGTCACGGGCGGCGGCAACTACAACGGCAGCCAGCTGCTCAAGACCGAACCGATGACCGCCGGTTACAACCGGGTGTTTGATTCCAAGGTCGGAGTGCAGACCATGGGTTATTACAGCGCCTACCTGCCTCTGCTGATCGAGCGCAACCGCCGCTCCCAGGATGGGATCATGGTCGGCTGGGACTACCTGGGCCATTGGGCGCTGCACGCCGGGGTGGATTCTGCTGACGGCAGTCGCGGCAACCTCTCGCTCAAGGTTGCAGGTTACGCCAAGAAGCTTGAACCAGGGCAGAGCATCGAATTGCCCAAGGCGTTCATCGGGGCCTTTGCGGGGGATCTCGACGCCATGGGCAATGCTCTCCTCGACTGGCAGTATCGCTACCTTTGGGATCAAACCAACGACGACTATTTTGCCCGCACCCGCTGGGTCGTCCGCTGGACGGGTGACTGGATGGGCACCGGGGGGACCCCGAGCGGCGACAATTGGGGACGCCGCTTGGCCGACGACCTGCGCTACGTCGACCTGATGCGCGAAGCCGGCGGCGACGTGCTCTGGGATGACGCCGGCTGGTATGACAACTATGGCACCTGGCAGGGACCGGATTGGCGCCTGACCAATGACTATGCCGCCAGGTACGGCATGAAGTGGCTGCTGTGGCTGCCCACATTTCTGGCCACGCCGACTTCCAAAGTGGGTCTGGAACACCCCGACTGGCTCGTACCCGGCAGCCTGAGCCTTGAGCAGTCGATCCGTGGCACAGCGGAGTGGCAATATGACCTGCTGGCCGGATGCGTCAGGCAGTGGGGCGACTTCCAGTGGCGCTACGACGGCATGCCGGGCTTCAGCGCCAACGACACCGATTTCCTCCAGGGTGACCAAAATTTCCGGTGGCTGCTCGAGAAATTCAAAACCGATTTCCCCCGCAGCGGCGTGGATGCCTGCATCGGCGGGGGACGCTGGATCAGCTACGACATCGCCCGGCTCGCAGAGTCCGGCGAATACACGGACGGCGGCGTGGGTCCCTACAGCGCCTACTATACGTCCCTCCTCATTCCGCCGGACAAGTTCCACAACATCGTCGATCCCGACCACACCACCTACCGCGCCGCTTCGGACCGGATTCACCTGTGCATGAATGCCACCTGGTACCGCGATCCGGGCGACGGCGCCGACGTGGAGGCGATCCGCGTGGACTGGGATCTCTACCATTATCTGCGGGCCCAGGCGGTGGTCGGTCGCTGGAGCCATGTGTTCCGCCCGGTCGTGAGCAATGACGATCCGATCTGGTATTTTCAGCGCATGAACCGTGACGGCTCAAAGGGCGTCATCATCGCCAAGCACGCGCGCGTTGCTCCGACGTATTTCCTCACGGCCCAACGTCTCAGTGGCGGTGAGAAGGACGGCTTCCAAGGTGTGCCCTCCGCCATGTGCCTTTTGTCCACGACGAAGGACGCCACCATCGAGACGGGCATCTATCAGGACCCGATTGACGGGGAGTACCGCTATTACGGATTCGGCAACGAAGTCTACGGTCCGGTGAACTTCAGGTATCAGGACGCGGCCGGCACCGCCTCGTTCGCCACGGGCATCACGAAAGCCGGCGCCGTGCGGCCCGCCACGGATCGTTTCTTCGGCGTGGCGATCCAGCCCGCCAAGGCACCCTTGGTGATCACGGAACTGGGTCTGATCGGCCGCACCCGGGACGAATGGGAGGGCGGGGCCAATAACACGGGCAAATACCGCCTGAGCATCGTCCGCGCAGACGACCGGCAGGTGGTGGCCTCGGCGGAGATTGATCTCACGCAGGGCAATCCCGACCGCCTCGGGTTCAAGTATGTGAAACTCGCCACGCCGGTGCGGCTCGATCCCGCCGCCCTCAAGGTGGCGACCGTTTGTCCGCGCGGCCTGAATCGCGCGGCGGAGTATGACGTGCGCTGCGCCAAGTCCGGCTATCGCGCCCGGCGCACCGGTGCCGACCTCATGGATAACGGCATTGAATTTGCCACCATGCAACCGGGTGAGCTGATCTTTCTTAATCTGCCAAAACATCCGGGGGCGGGCACCGACCAGATCGCCCCGTCGACATCGGCCCATGCCACCAAGCGCATCGGCACGAACCTGGGCGTCCAGGGGGTGGAACTGCAATGGGCGCCGGCCGCGGACGACAACTGGATCTCGTATTACGAGATCCTGCGGGACGGGGCCGTACAGGCACGGGCGGCAAAGGGTACCTTCTACTTCGATTATGCGGGCGACCCAAGGCAGCGCATCAACTCCCGCTATGAAGTACGGGCCGTCGATGGCGACGGCAACCGGAGCGGCCTCACCGCGGCGGCGCCGGTGGCGGGCGAGCCGCCAACCTACCGGGCACTGGGCGGCTACAGCTCCACCCAAGGGGCCCATCAGTGGCGCTACGAGGAAACGCTCGTGGATGGACCCTTCCGGCCAATGCGCTGGGCGTATCTTGGCTATGAGGGTCTCTGGTGCGGATCGGGCCAGGCCCGGATCGGCCGGATCTGGATGCAACCCGGCGCAGCCTCGGACGTCGCCCGGGTGTTCGTCGTGCCCGAGCAATGCACTTTGGCCATCAGCAGCGCGATCCGGAAGGACCCGAGCGCCGAAAATGGTCGGACCGTCGGGATTAAAGTGCTGCAAAACGACCGGCAGATCTGGCCGGCCACTGGCTGGGCCGAGATCGAACCCGATGCGGGCAAAGCCGTGGAATGCCGCCTGGAGGGCGTGCCTGCGGCAGCGGGCGATCTGATCCGCTTCGTAGCGCGCCGTACCGGGAAGGAAGGCGCGGATCCGATCCTCTGGGATCCGATCATCGTGCTGTCCGGGCCTGCGGACAAAAAATGAAAATTTTTAGTCGCGCCGGAAAAAAAGGTTCTTCGCCATTTATTGTGGGTGGGCTTGTATAGTCGGCTTGCTCGGGTGGAGCGCGTTGTCTCGAACGCGCTGGGCGATGGCCGATCAACTCGGCAGCAAGCGTCTTGGGGACAAGCCGCTCCACCTGCGGCCCAGACTTTGCTTCGACGGCATCCACGGCCTCACCAATTGCGACCGGGCAGGCCTCATACCAATCGCCCGAAGCTTTTACATGCCCGGGGATTGAATGGCAGAGGGCGTTAGCTGGTTGAAGACCGCAGCGCCTGCCAGCAGGCGGCCTACGAAAGAGCAAATGCTTAGGGCGATTGGTATCAGCGGGAAGGCTTGGCGTAGCCGCGGGCGAAATTTGGCCTGGAGGTCTTTTTCTGCCCTGCCTCTGCCACCCACAGAAAACAGCGAAGAAACGAAAAAAGCCTGCGTCAGGCGGCTTCGCCGTCCAAGCTGCCTGCCTTCCCCATGAGCACTTTCAACGGCCTCGGTCTCAATCTCGGCAATCTCAGCAGACTCTCCGCGGCGCAGACCCGCTCGATCAGCGCGGAGAATTTCACCGGCGCGAAGGGCGGCGGCGGCATGGCCACCGAAGGCAACGGCGCCGTCTATGCCCGCGATCTCGGCCGTGGCTGGAAGATCTCCCCCTCGGTCAGCATCAAGGCCGGTGATACCTTCACCGTCGCGGATATCGCCGGCAGCGGCGCCATCCAGCAGATCTGGCTGACCCCCTCCGGTCCTTGGCGCTACAGCATCCTGCGCATCTACTGGGACGGACAGGAACAACCCTCGGTCGAGTGCCCCTTGGGCGACTTCTTCGCCATGCCGTGGGGCCGCTACGCGCCGCTCGTCTCCCTGCCCGTCTGCGTCAACCCCGGCCGCGCCTTCAACTGCTACTGGGAAATGCCCTTCCGCCAGCACTGCCGCATCACCCTGACCAACATCGGCGACGAGGTCATGCATCTCTATTATCAGGTGAACTACACCCTGACTGACGTGCCGGCGGACTGCGCCTATTTCCACGCCCAGTTCCGCCGCACCAACCCGCTGCCGTATAAACAGGACTACACCATTCTCGACGGCGTCCGGGGCCACGGCCACTACGTCGGCACCGCCATGGGTTGGGGCGTCAACAACTCCGGTTGGTGGGGCGAGGGCGAGATCAAGTTCTTCCTCGATGGCGACGGCGAATGGCCGACGATCTGCGGCACCGGCACGGAGGACTACTTCTGCGGCTCCTACAACTTTGAGCATCCGGTGACGCACCAGTATCAGGAATTCTGCACCCCTTACAGCGGTCTGCACCAGGTCCTCCGGCCCGACAGCCTCTACCGTTCTCAGATGCGTTTTGCCATGTATCGCTGGCACGTGATGGACCCCGTGCGCTTCACATCGGACCTGCGCATCACGAACCAGGCGCTCGGCTGGCGCAACGACGGTGCCTGGCGGCCCGATGGCCGCTACCTGCCGCTGCAGGACGACATCTGCTCGGTGGCCTACTGGTATCAGACCCTGCCCACCGCGCCCTTCCCCGCCCTGCCCAACCGTGACTACCTCGAGGTCATCTGAGCATGCGCCTGTAATCGGAATTTTTTACCCCGGTTTCACGGATGATCATGGATCAGGGCCCGATGCCTTCGGGCTCAGCATGTTATTCGGTTTCCGTGCAAAACCGTGCCTTCAGTGGTCAAACTGCCTTGCAGGCCTGATCGGAAATACATACATGATTGCCGTCGATTGCGCAGGGCCGGCCGATGCCTACACCGTCAAACGCCAGCTCCACGCCGTCACCAGCCGCTTCTGACCATGACCACCGAACTCAAGGGCGGGTGCTACCAGGCCGACAACGCCAACCTCAGCGGTTCCAGTTTTCACAATGTCAATCTCAGCGGGGCAACCTTCGACGATGTGAACCTGCGCGGCACCACGTTCCACAACATTGCCTTCACCGGTTCGACCATTCGCAACGCCTGCCTCGGCGATGTGTCGATCGAGGATGCCAGCTACACCGGCATGAAAATTGACGGTATCCCCGTGACCGAGCTGTTGCGCGTTTACCGCGCGCAGCCGGCTCAAGAGAAACCTTTGGGACCGGCGGGCCCGAGCTCAGGATGAGCCGCGCGATAGGCGACGAGTTCACGCTCGTGCGGACAGAGTTCGCCGCGGTAACGGATGCCGCCGTGCGATAGATTGATGCTCAACGCAACCTCGGCCCCGGCTTCGACCCAATGCGGCGTGAGCAGGGCATTCCACAGCACGTCACCCGGGCGCATGTCGTGGCATAGCGCGTCAGCCTCGGTCAGGGCGGAGGGTTGCGCGAATCCCTCCGGCTTGTAGTTCACCCGCACGGCGCGCGGCGCCCAGCGGTCAGGCTCCCTCAGGCCGCAGAAACGTTTGGTCCCGTAGATCTGCCATGCCAGCACGTGGGAGAAATCCATGTGGTAGTTCGTCGCGCAGCCCCGACCGCTGATGAAAATGATCGGGTAGCACCGCTCAAAGGTGAAGCCCGCCGCCAGCAGCGCCTGGCGCCATGGATCCAGCACGGCATGGGTGAAACCATGCAGGCATTTCCCCGGCGCGTCGAAGCGGGCGAGCTGGAAGTGCGCCAGCGCGAAGGACGACTCCAGCGCCTGTTCAATGGTCCGCGCGCGGAAACTCGCCGCCATGTCGGCGAGTTCCAGCCGGTCGCTGCGGGTGCCGGGCGTGATGCGAGTGTCTGCATCCGCGCGCAGTTCCGCCACCACCCGGTCGAGTGGCGGCAGGGCGAACGTGAAGGGCACACACTCACCCGCCATGAGAAAATTGTGCGCGCCGGCCCAGCGGCGCTGAAATTCTGTCCAGGTGCGGACCGGGGTGTTCGGGGTGGATGCAACCATGCGGCCCAGCATGCGATCCGTCCTACGCATGACAACATCGCAGGTGCCGGCCAAATTTCACGTCGCTGGAATCGGTGTCCGGTGCCGCACCAGATCAACCGCCAGACCGACGGCCTGTTCCACGGGCACGCGGGCCACATTGATCGCCAGATCATAGGCCTGTATCGCAGCGACATCGGCATCGAAGACCGAGCGCACGTATTTGCGCCGGGCGGTATCCACCTTCGCGTTGCGCGCGGCGGCGTCCTCGACCGTCACGCCCAGTTCGCAGGCCTTGTGTCGCGCGCGAAATTCAGTTGGCGCCACGAGCCGGAGGTGAACCCCATTCATTACCTCGGCGGTGGCGAAGTTGGCCCCCCGGCCCACGAGGATGACGTGGCCCGCCCGCACCAACTGGCGCATCATCTCGTTGGTGCGCTGGATCAGCTCCCACAGGCTGGGATGCAACCCGACGATCTCGCCGACCGAGGCCTGAAAGTCGGACACCTTGTCCTCGGGGAGGAAACAGGCCAGGCGTGGCGAGAGCTCGCGCGAGCGGAGCATCGTTTCGACCAGATTGCCGTCAAAGACCGTCCACGGTTTTTCCCCGGGCCGGGTGTGGTCCAGCCGGCTGGCGAGTTGGTTGGCAAAGGTCGAAACCCCGGTGCCGGTTTCCCGGGATATCGTCACAAACGGACCGGGCGGGCGGCCATGGAAACCCGGACCGGTGTGCGAAGCATGGATGCTGATGTAAGCTTCGGCGTGCTGTAGCGAGGGTTGGAGAGTCATAACGCCTCCTTTCTGGAACAACTATATGCACAAAACCGCGGCGGATAAAGCGGCAATATTGCCCAATTCCGCCCTCAGCCGGGTTAACTGGCGTGAACCCCTGCTGGCCGAACGGCTGCAGCATCGCACCGATTATCATCATGGGCCGGCCAAGCTCCGCCTGTTCACGAACCAGCCTCCATGGTTTTGTGGCCGGATGTTGGCGCGCGATCGCCGGGGTTAGCCCTTCGCTTGGGTCAATTCGTCGTAGGCGACGCCGAGGTTGCTCCCGAGGCGGTTGGGCAGCGGGGTGTGGAAATCAGGGAAGCCCGGCAGATTTCCCAGTGCGATGATTTGGTCCTTGGGCTTGCCGGCGGCGATTTCCTTTTCCACGTGGGCCAGCAACCCGGCGAGGTAGTCGCGGAAAACGAGCAAGTCGCCACGTTCGCCGGTCACACCGCACTTCGGGTTGCCGTGGCCAAAGACATAGATCGCGTCCGCCGGGTAGGTCCCGGCGGCCTCCTCGAGCAGGGTGATCCAGTGCCGGATACTGGCCCCGGCCGGCCGGTCGATCACCGGATAAAGCCGGTTGAACACCAGATCGCCCAGGTGCACGACGTTGGCGCGTTCGCAATGCACAATCACATCGCCGCTGGTGTGCGCCGGGCCATGATACTGCGCGGTGACGATTTCGTCGCCTAATGCGCGCCGCCAGACTTCCGAAAACGTCTCGTTGGCGAAAACCTGCGTTGCCACGGTCCCGTCCTTTTCGGCGGCGGCCAGTTGCAACTTCGGGACGTTCGTCTGCGCCACAAGCGTTTTCGCCGCCGCAAGGAAGACCCCGTTGCCGCTGGTATGATCGCGATGGTGGTGGGTGTTGATCACTGCATCAAGCGTGCGGCCCGCGCGCCCCGGCAAACCGGCGAGACAGGCCGCAGCCGTGTCGGGAAACTGCGTATCCACCGCCAGCAGCGCCTCGGCATTGACCAGCCAGCCGATGGTGCCGCCTCGGCCGGTAAAGATGCCCGTGTTGCGTCGCAGCGGCCGGAAGACCGTGACCAGCGGGGGGGCAGGCGGCGGCGCGGACTGGGCCTGCAGCGGCACGCGGGTCAGGAGGCCCGCGGAAACCATCAGTGAGGAACGAAGCAGGAAGTCACGGCGGTTCATGACGGAAAAGCATGCACTTTCGGGGTCTTTGGCCAAATTCTTTGTAACCATGGACGCCGATCCCGGTATTCGCTGGCAGCCAACCCATGCCCGTTCCGCCCCGTGATTGCCGATCTCTCAGACTTCCGTGTTTCCTCCCGCCCCGCCACCGTTAGGCTGGCCCGGCAAACCCCCATGGCAACCGCCGCCCTCCAGACTGACCATGAGTTGATGCTCGCCGTGCGCGATGGCGAACTCGCCGCCCTCGGCGAACTGTTCGAGCGTCACCACGGCCCGCTCTACGGCTACCTCGCCAAGCACACCGGTGACCGCCTCGCCGCCGAGGACATTGTCCAGACGGTGTTTCAGCGCATGCTCAAATACCGCCACACCTACCGGGATGACGGCGCTTTCACCGCCTGGATGTATCACCTCGCCCGGCGCTGCGCCGCAGACTATTTCCGCAAACACCACGCCGCCCCGGTCGCCACCGACCCCACTGATCTGCAGGCCTACGCCGATGCTCGCCCCCATGCGGGTGACCAAGCCGGCGCGAGCGACGACCGGGCCTTCCTGCACAGCGCTCTCAACCGGCTGGACCGCGACGACCGCGAGATTCTGCTCCTCAGCCGTTTTCAGGAACTGTCCTTCGCCGAAATCGCCGGCATCCTGGAATGTTCCGTCGGGGCGGCCAAGGTCCGCGCCCACCGTGCGCTCCGCGAGCTGCGCGACATTTATTTTCAACTGCAAGGGGAGAAACTCACATGAACTGCATCCAAGCCCGTGATCGCTTTGCCGAACTCCTTGACCAACGTCTCGATGGTCCCGTAAGCGGCGAGGTCCGCCTCCATCTGGCCGCCTGCCCCGACTGCCAGCGCGATTTTGTCTCGCTCCGGGACACTCTCGCCCAGCTTGACGCCCTCCCTGCCGCCAAGCCCGGCCCGCGCCTCCGCGCCAATTTTTATGCCATGCTCGAGGACGAACAACGCTCCGCCGCAGCCCCGGCCCGCGCCTCCGCACCATCCCGCCGCCACACGCCGCGGTGGCGCTGGATCCTCTCCCCCCTCGCGGCCTGCGGTCTGCTAGCCCTCAGTTTTGTCGCCGGGCAACGTTCCGCGCCAGTGGCCACCCCCGTCACGGTCCCGGTCGACGCCGCCACCCAGCATGAACTCGCCGACCTGCGCAAGAAAGTGGATTCGATGGGCCAGCTCGTCGGCTACTCGCTTCTCCAGCGGCAACCCGCCAATGAGCGCCTGAAGGGCATCCTCGCCACCCAGGACCTGGCCGCTCCCGGTGACCGGGTGCTCACCCAACTCATCAGTGCCCTTGCGCTCGATCCGAGCACCAACGTCCGTCTCTCCGCCCTCGAGGCCCTTTACCCGTATGCCGATCAGGAGGTCGTGCGCGCCGGCGTCCTCGCCTCGCTCACCCGCGAGCAGAGCCCGCTCGTGCAGGTCTCCATGATCGACTTCCTCGTCGCCGCCCGCGACCGCGAAGCCGCACCCACCCTGCAGCAACTGGTCCGCGCCGACAAGGTCGACCGCTCCGTGCGCGACGCAGCCAAGCGCGCCCTCGTCCAACTCTGAACCCCTCCACACACCCCTGGCGCCCACCAGCCCGCCTAACCGCCACCTCAAACTCCATTCGAAATGAAAATCCATCTGAAGCCTTCCCTCCTCCCCGTCGCCGCGCTCCTGCTGGCGACCGCACTGGCTGCATCCGCTGCCCGTGCCGCCGACCAACCGGAAACCACCGCCATCAAGTTCTCCGACCCCGCGAAGCCCGGCACGCTCCGTATCACTCTCGCGATGGGCGCCATCAAGGTCACCGGGGCCGACACCGCTGAACTCACCGTCCGGACGGACCTCGTCCCCGAGCCCACCAAGCCCCGTGCCGATGGTATGCGCGTGCTCTCCGAGTCCACCACTTTCTCCCTCACGGAGAAGGACAACATCGTCATGCTCGAGGCCGACCAGGAAATGAATTCCGGGGGGAGGGAATCCACCTTCGCGATCACCATTCCGCGCTCCACGAGCGTCGTGATCAGGAACTCCCTCGGTGGCGAAATTGAGGTCAGTGACATCACTGGGAACATTGAGATCAAAAGCCTCAACGGCGAGGTCACCCTGACGAACGTCACCGCCGGCGCCCTCGTCGAAACCATGAACGGTGGAATCACGGCCCACGTCCGCGCTCTCAGTGAGGGCAAGCCCCTGTCGTTCACGTCCATGAATGGCGAGATCGCCCTCGACGTGCCCGCTGACACCAAGGCCAACGTCCGCCTCCGCACCCAGAACGGCGCCATCCTGACCGATTTTGATGACCAGACCCTCGTCACCAAGACCGAGTCGGTCCGCGGCCACCGCAAACCCGGCCACATCACCGTCAACTTCGGGGCCAAAGAGACCAACACCAGTGAGATTCACGACGCCGTGCGCGAGGCCGTGCGCGTCGGCATCGAAGCCGCCCATGAAGCCGCCAGCGCCATGCGCGAAGCCGCCATGGCCGCCCGGGAAGCCGCCCAGGAAGCCCGCAACCAACAGGCCGAGACACAGGCCGGCGGCCCGATCGCCCCGCTCCCGCCCGTGCCCCCACTGCCCCCGATGACCGGCGGCAAGCTCGTCTCCGGCACGCTCAACGGCGGCGGCGCTGAAATCCGGGCCACCGCGATGAACGGGGATGTCATCCTCCGCAAGGCCAAGTGAGCCCCGCACGCTCCGGCTAAACTTTGCCGCGCCGCGCGATTTTCCCGCGCGGCGCTTTTCTTTTCCGGGATTTGTTGCTCCACTGTGCAGTGATGCCCCACGACCCCGACATCCGCGCCCGGCTGACTGCGTGGTTGCGGCAGTCCACCCTGGAGGCCGCCCTGCTGACTTCGCCGTTCTCCGTCGACTGGGCCTCGGGCCACGAGTCCGGCATCGAGACCGGGCCCAACCCTTTCGCCGGCGGTCCGGCCCTTCTTCTGGTCACAACTGATCGGGTCACGCTGCTCTACCCCGACTGCGAAACGCCCGACCTCGCGGCCCTCGCGCTCACCGGCCTCGCCTACTCCAGTTACACCCCCGCCGGTCCGCTGGAGCCGGGCAAGGCCTGGCTGGCGAAAGCCCGGGAACTGCTCGCCGGCATAATCCCCGGCAAACTCGGTGTCGAGTTTGCCAGCCTCCCGGCGTCGCTCACGGCCATGGTGCACGGTGCCCGGGCCATCGACGATACCCTGCCCCCGCTGCGCCTGGTCAAGACCCCGGCGGAACTCACCGCGCTACGCGCCGCGCTGGCACTGTGCGACCACGCCCAGGCCCTGCTGCCCTCGCTCGTGCGCCCCGGCCGCACCGAGATCGCAATCTGGGGCGACCTCCGCGCCGCGCTCGAAACCCGTGCCGGCCGGCGCCTGCCACTGCTCGCCGATTTCGTCTCCGGTCCGCGCACCGGCGATATCGGCGGCCCGCCCACGGATCGCACGGTCACCGCCGGCGAGTGGGTGCTCGCCGACATCGTGCCCCGGCTCGGCAATTACTGGGGCGACATCTGCGGCGTCATTCCCGCGGGCGAGCCCACCGCCCGTTTTCACGCCCTGAAAAAAATC
>CAJBES010000335.1 GCA_903952145.1 uncultured Opitutaceae bacterium
CGTCAGCCGCCGTCTCCTCGCCGCGTGCGGCTCGTTACGCATGGGCGGACAACCCCACCGGAAACCTGTGGGGAAAAAACGGCTTTCCGGCCGGCCCGTTCCGCACAGAGACCCCTGCTGCGAGTGCTCCAACCCCCACTTCCAAAAAATCCAAACCATGAAACACGCCTCCTTCCTTCTATGTAGGGCCTGTCCGGAAAGACGGAATTTTGAAAAGCTTCCGAAAATCGTCCGAAAAACACCACAACATATAGACGCACTTGCGCGGAAAAATTTCCAGCGACGTCATTTTTCAACGACTTGCGCAAAAAATGCCGTTTTTTGACACACCTCTCTTGTGGTGTCATTTTTCACTGGGATCCAGCGTGTATCAGGCGGCCTCGGCGGCGGCCTGCTGATCACAGGCCCAGGGCAGGCGGGCAACGACCCAGAGGTTGTGGGCTAATACGGCCCACGCCACTTGAAGTTGCCGGTTCTTGAACCCTTTGGCTCGCGGCGTTCCGTCCAAAAACACGTTCTTCAATATGCCGACCCGTCCCTCGGTTTGTGCACGGCGACGCAGGGCGGCGGCGAAGACTTCATCTTTCTCCATGCGCTCTGCGAGGTCCTGCGGATTCCTCGGGCACAGCCCGTTGAAAACGCCGTCTTCCTCAAGCATTCGGCGGTTGGCTTTGCTCTCGAACCCCCGGTCTGTGATCATCCCGCAGAGCTGCCCTCCGCTCTTTTTCTTCATCCCGGGATAGCGTTGCTCAAGCCACTTCGGATCTCCCGGCGAGCGATCTTTCATCAGCTCGTGGTCCATGATGTAACCATCGGAGGTTTCCCCTAAAAGCAGACTGTTGCCGAATTCCACGGCCGCCCCCGCTTTTCCTCTCACGATCACATGAATGTCGCTCTCGTAAAGAGACAGGATCTTATCCTTGCTCGGCACCTGCCGCCCGCCGATCACTCTCTCGTGCGCCTGTCGTTTGGCTTCCGGCATCTGCGCGATCACGTTGTCCATCCCTCGCAGGATCACTTCGGCTTCCGGGCGCGTGAGATCGCTTTCCTCCCAGCAGGCATCCAGGAGCCCACGGTAACGCAGGGCATGTTCGAGCACCACGTCGCACAAGGTTTTCATTCGGCGGAAGATTTTCTTGCGCTCTTTCTTGCGGTCTGTTTTCCCTCCGGTTTTCGTCCCCGTCCCGGCTGTCATCGCCATGCAAAGCGCGTTCATCTTGCGCAAAAAACTCTCGGGCTCCGGCATGCGATGCAAGAGCCCGTGGCGACGGATCGTCAAAATGTATCCCGTCATCGACCTCACCCCATCGCGCATGAGAACCCAGTCCACCGGGAAGTGGATGTTCGCCTTCAAGCACGTCGAGTCCACCCACACGACCGCCATGTCCAACTCGTGCTCCAGCCCGATCATTTTCGCTCGCGCCTCGTCCCCAAGCGCCACGCCCAGAGTGTCGAGCAACGTGTTCATTTGCTCGGCCGGAAGCCACTTCGCGTAATCGTTGAGCGTGCTCTTTGACGGAGCCCGCACCACCGGAACTCGCTGCACCCGGCAGAACCACTGGTAGAGTTCGCACATGGCCAACTGCCGGCTCATCTCCCGGTAGCCCACGCTGATCAGGTTTTTGAGCACCATGCACCTCAGCGCCTGGCTGCTTTGTTGCTGGTATCGCCCGATGGCGTCGGGGCCGGAAAGCACTTTCTCCCCGGCCGCTTCCATCTTCGCCACACGGGCGTCGAAGCGCTCCATGCTCAGCTCCAAAAAGCGCAATTCCAGCCCGCTCACTTGCAGAATCCGGTCGATCCGCTCAAGCAGCCGCTTGTGGTCCGCGTAATCTTTGTTTCCGAAAACCGGAACAATTTCTGGACTCAGGAACTCTTGGAAGGATATAA
>CAJBES010000336.1 GCA_903952145.1 uncultured Opitutaceae bacterium
CGACGTGCTGAGGATGCTGGCCGGTTAGGGCATCTTCAGTAAAAGTGCAGCCGCGTTGGAGCAGAGCGACAACGTGGTCGCATTCGCTCCACGCTTTCGCCTTCGGCTCAAACGCGGCTACAGGAAAACTTAAACTGCGCTAACCCGCCAGACCGCCGTTATCCGGCCGCGGACCCACCATCCCGGCGCTCCAGGGCCAGCAGACGCTGGCGCAGCTCGGCCAGCATCCGGAACACCGCCGTGTTGCGCATGTATTCCTTGAGGGGCTGCACCGGCAGCGCGGCGTAGGCGCCGGGCTGGTCGATGTCCGCAACCACCCCGGCCCGGTGGAGGAGGACGACGTCGTCACAAATCTTCACGTGGTCCGACACGCCCGACTGCCCGCTTGCGATGACCCGGTTGCCGATGGTCGTGGATCCCGCCACACAGAACATCGAGGTCAGCAGGCAGTCCTCCCCGATCTCCACGTTGTGGGCGATGTGGCACAGGTTGTCCAATTTCGTGCCGGCGCCAATGCGCGTCGTGCGATATGCGGCGCGGTCGATGCAGCAATTCGCGCCCAGGCGCACCCGGTCGCCGAGGACCACGTTGCCCGTCTGCGGAATCGGGTGACTCCTCCCCTGCTGATCCTGCGCGAAGCCATAGCCCTCGGAACCGATGACGCTGCCGGCCCCGATGACGGCCTCGTTGCCCACCACGCAGCCATAACCGATCACCGCGTTGGGATGCACCACGGTGTCGCTCCCCACCTGCGCGTCGTGCTCCACGACCGCCCCGGCCATGATCCGGGTGCGCTCGCCCAGCCGCACGTTGCGGCCGATCACGGCCCGCGGCTCCACCACCGCTGTCGCAGCCAGCATAGCCGTCTCATGGACGACCGCCGATGGATGGATTTGCGGCCAGCCCGCGGCCTCGAACTGGCGCCCGGCATACCGCTGCTTGATCAGGGCCTGGGCCAGGTTCACGTTCGGCGCCAGCAAAAGGGTCCGGTCTCCACCGTCGGCCAGCAGATCCTTCAGTTTGAACGAGGTGACCACCACGGCCGGCCGGCGCTGCGTCACCAGCGCGACAAACTTCGGCTTGTCCACGAACACCAGGTCGCCCGGCCCGCAATCCTCGATGGGCGCAATCCGTTGGACGGGCTGATCCGGGCCAACCATTTCCTTGACGATGCCTTGCGGGGCGAATGCGGACAGTATTTCGGCGGCGGTGGTTTTCATTTTGGGGTGGGGACTGACCAAGCGTCCCGATGGAACAGCAAAGGACGCGCGGAGGCAAGCGGCCGCGCGGGTGGTCCTCACCTCGGGCGCATGCAAAGCCAGATCGGGCATCAACCCCGCGCACGCTTCCTGTTGCGCTTGGCCGCGGCCGCCCGCAAGGTTGCCGGCCCGGTCTCTCCTCCTCCGGGTTTTCATGTCCCTGCCACCTCTGCGGCACCTCGCCTCCCGTGCTTTTTCCGCGCTCCGGCGCCTGCTCACGCGGTCCCGGTCGCCGGAGGAGCGTTACCGCGAATTCAACGGCCGCTACTTCTCCGACCTGCACGAACAGGAGCGGATGCTGGCCGACAAACCGCGCATGGAGTTCTACCGCGCGGCGATCGCGCGCCACATCCACCCGGGGGACCGCGTCATCGATCTCGGCACGGGCACCGGGATTCTCGCCGCCCTCGCCTCCCGCCAAGGCGCGGCCCAGGTCTATGCCCTCGACCACTCCCCGATTTTGGAGCACGCGCGCACCCTGGCGGCGGCCAACCGGCTTGAGCGCGTCGAGTTTGTCGCCACGCACAGCTCCAAGTTCAAGGTCGCCGAGCCGGTTGATGTGATCCTGCACGAGCAGATGGGCGACTGCCTGTTCGACGAGGCCATGGTCGCCAACGTAAGCGACCTGCGCGACCGCGTGCTGAAGCCGGGCGGCCTGATCCTGCCGAGCCGCTTCGAGCTTTACTGCGAGCCGATCAAGGTGCGGGACGGGCGGCATGTGCCCTTCATCTGGGAGCTCAACGTGCATGGCTACGACTACTCCGTGCTGGAGCGGGACCGCCCGCAGAACCCGAACTACTACCACCTCAGCAGCTGCGACCTCGCGCTGGTCGAACATTTCCTCGGCGAACCCGCACCGGTGCTGACGATCGACCTGCACACGGTGCAGGAGGCCGGACTGCCGCACGAAATCACCTTCACCCGCACGGTCGTGCACGCCGGGCGGCTCGACGGTTACGCGGTCTATTTTCGCGCCCTGGTGGACGACGACCTCAGCCTGGGCTCAGGCCCGCTCGATCCCGGCCGCGCGCCCCACTGGGGCTTCCGCCTGCTTCGCACCGACCGTGACGATTTCGCGGTGGGTGACGTCATCGAGGTCCGGCTCAAGGTCGGGCGCTGGCCGGACTTGGATTCGTGGCGCTGGTCGCACCTGAAGCAGCCCGCGGCCGGCACCGCCGCCCCGACACCCTGACCGACATGGTCCGGACTCAAGTGGCGGAGCGTATGATCGGCTGCCCGGTGAAAGCAGGCCGGCGGCGGGCCGGCCCGGGCTTCGCGGGATCGGCGAGAAACTAGCGCCGCCACGGATCCGGCGCCATGCCATACGCCTGTTTGAATCCGGCGGAGAGGTGATAGCTGGAGCTGAAACCGACGCGTGCCGCGACTTCCTCCAGCGTGGCGTCGCTCACAGCCAGGATCCGGCGGGCTTGGGAAAGGCGCAGGCGGATCATGTATTGCCAAGGGGCAAATCCCGTATGTGCCTTGAACACCTTCCGGAAATGGGAATAGGCCGCCCCAAGTCGGCGGGCGAGCAGCTCCACATCCACCGGTTCGGTCAGATGCTCGGCAAAATGCCGCTCGGCCTTGGCGACGGCCAGGGTGATCCGCGATTGCCGCGTGGGGGCCAACCCGGCGGCGTGACAGGCCGCGAGCACGGCCAGCCCCTGGGCGGCCAACTCGGGATCGAAGCCGGGTTGCGGATGCCAGGCGCGCGCGTGCACGGCCTCCAGGGCGGACTCCAACCCGGTGGTCAGGGCCCCGGACAGCAGGGGGGCCTTCGGGTTCAGCGCGCCGGAGTTGAGCACTTTCTCCACTGTAGTCCCGCGCAGTTCCACCCAGCTTTCCAACCAACGGTGGCGGCGTCGGGACTGTAGCGGTGGCAGACGCGGGGGAAAAACACGAAGGCACTGCCCGCGGTGATGATCTGGGGGCGGGTGTCGCGCAGTTCCAGCCGGCCTTGGCCGGCGGTGATCAGCACCACCTGCAGCGCCTCGAGCATCTGGCCGCGTTCTCAGTCGAAATGATGATCCGCCGGATGCCGGGCCGGGGGATAGGGCGCTCCCGAGGCGACATGGGTGCGGCCGGCCCCGGTCACAACAATCCCCCACGCCGCGGCCTGCCGCGGGACGTAAAAATAACGGAAATAGTCGGTGGAGAGGACAGGCATATCCTGTATGAATAAGATCATTGCACAGATTCCATGAACGCCGTCGACCTTCTATTCTCATCCCATGCCAACCCCATCCATGCGCCTGGGTTTAGGTGGAATCAGACTCGACGCCCGCTGGCGGCTGGTCCAGACCACGCTGCCCCGGACATGAGCCGGCCGCCTGCACCCACCTGCTCCGGATGCAAGCCCCGGGACGCCGCTTCCCAGCCACAATCCTGCAACTAGTCCACCATTCCATGAACCGCCCTTCCTCCGACGTACACCACAGCGCGGCCTTTGCTAACTGCACGGGCAACTCCGCCGAAGAAAAGTCCCTGCACGTCTGGGACACCGCGGCGGCCGCGACCTTTGCCGCTCCCCTCGCCGCTCCGACGCCCGGAGCGAAGGTCTGGGCGATCGGGGTCCCGGTGAAGTCGAACCGCCAGACCATGTTGTTCGTCGATGTGGTGCTGGACTGCAGTGCGACGGCGGACCAGCCGGTCACCTCGGGTTACCGGACCAGTTTCGTGGTCGAGTGGTCGGGCTGGAACACGATGTATTTCACCGCCTCGTCGCTGAAGCCGATCGGCAATCCCGCAGGCTTGCATGAGGTTAAACGCCTCCGGCTCACCGCCGGCAGCACGACCTTTGCCGGCACGGTGCTGGAACTGGGGCTGGTGACCTGGCTGGCCGACTCGCCGCTCGTGCCGGTCACGCCCGGTGAGGACATGGTGGTCAATTTCCTGCACGAGCGGATGTGGGACCGGAGTGATTGGACACACACTGGCCGGGCCGTGTTGCCTACCGGCGAGCAGGCCCTGGACGTGGGCTGGATGTATGCCAATCTGCGCTACCTGCAGAAGCCGGGGCGCCGGCATCAGACCGCCTACACCCGGCGGATGGACGTGGATATCTCGGGCTACCAAGCCGTGACCGTCTGGACCGCGACCGACATCCGCGCGAATTTCAGCCTCATCCTTGAGATTGACGGCGTGCCGGTGCGCGCCATCGACCGGCGGCGGGGGCTCGGCGGCGGCGATGAGATGCGCGCCCTGCTCTCCGGGCGCCGGCTGACCGCGCTGACGCTCGAACTGGAGCAGGCGGAACCAGAGATTACCGAGGCCATTGACGTGCAGGTGGCCTCCATGCTCCGCTGGATCCTGCTGGAGCGCACCGGCACCGATCCGGCCCAGGTGGGGCAGGCCTGGGGCATTCCGGCCGTGCCACCTCCGGCGCGCGTGGAGAACTTGGAGACGGGCATCCTGCCGGTCGGCATCATGATCGGTCGGGAGGAATTTCTGCAGTTGCGAGAGGCGGCCCAAAAGCCCGGCCCCTTGAAAAAGATGGCCGCTGAGATCATCGCGGAAGCGGTCGACCATCTCGACTACCAGCCGGAGCGCTTTGCCGGCCGTTATCTGCCGGTCGATTTGGGCAACCAGGGCTGCGAACGCAAAGTCTCCCCTTGGGACCAGATGTATCACCTCAGCAGTTGCATGGTTTACAGCGGTGTGGCCTACGCGCTGACGGGTGACCTGCGGCACGGTCAGGCTGCGCGGCGGGGCCTGTTTGCCGCGCTGCGGTGTCTGACCTGGCAGGGCGGTTTTCCCAGCCGGATTCCCTGCGGACAGCCGGGCTACCGGGCGCCGTTCATTGAGACCGACGCGGCGGAGTGCGTCGCGCTGTGCTACGATTTTATTTACCCGCTCCTGTCGGATGCGGAGCGGCGCGAGGTCGAGGATGCCCTTTACGAAAAGGCCCTATCCTGGATCGACATGTATTTACGCCTGCATGGTGAAGGCTATCTCCTCAACAGCAACCAGGGCGCGGTTTACATGGCCGGGCTCGCGTATGCGGCCTTGGTGGCGCGGCGCAGCCATCCCGATGTGGACGCGATCCTGGAGCGGGGCATCCAGTGGTTCCCGCGCATGATGAACAACTATTTCAAGCCGGACGGGGCCGCGAACGAGGGGCCCGGCTACTGGGAATTCACGACCAAATACGCGGTCTGCGCCCTCATCGCCATCACGCGGCACAAGGGCTGGCAGGTGCGGGACTACGCGCCGGCGCACCTCGGCCGGACGATGGACTACCTGATGCACCTCCGCTCGCTGGCGCGGGAGCGCCTGTCGTTCCTGCCTCTGAGCGACAACATCGAGGGGATGGGCTACAATTTCATGAACAGCTCCTTCCTGTTCTTCGCAAAGTATTACGACGACCCGAACGCCCGCTGGCTGTGGCACGAATACTTTGCGCGCCGGCCCAATCCCCCGGGCAGCCCCTTCTTCGGCAAGAAAGTCGCGGGTTCTTACACGACGTCGGGCCTCATGGATTTTCTGCTGTTTGTCGAGGGCACGCCGGCCGCGCCGCAGTTGCCCCCGAGCAAGCGCTTCGCCGGCTGCGACCGCATCACGCTGCGTACCGGCTGCAACCACGGGGACATGCTCTTCCTCTTCGAGGGCGGGCCACAAACCTTCGACCACACCCACAGCGACAAGGGTGAGTTCATCATGGAGGCCTATGGGGAACGCCTGGCCGCCGATCCCGGGGTCATCAAGTATCAGGACCCCGCGAGCCTCTTCTTCAAAAGCACCTCCTACCACAACCTGATAACCCTCAAGGGCCGTAACCAGGATTACCGGGATCCGCAGCACGCCGTGGTGTTGGATCGGGTCACCTTCGGTGAGACGTGCGATTATATTTCCGCCGACCTCGGCAACTCCTACCAGACCTTCGCCAAATACCGGCGCCGGGTGCTGTTTGTCCGGCCGCACTACTTCCTGATTTTGGATGAGGTGCAGGCAGACGAGCCCGGACTGGAGTGGAACTATCACTCCTGTGCGCCAATCAAGGACATCGACCTCACCACCGGACTCATC
>CAJBES010000337.1 GCA_903952145.1 uncultured Opitutaceae bacterium
GGCCTGCTGCAGGGCGACAGCTACAAGATTGGTCCCGCCGAGCGCGCTGCTGCGGGTGTGCTGCACCGCCACGGCGGCAGCCCCATCGGCAACAGCCGCGTGAAGCTCACCAACATGAAGGACTGCGTGAAGCGCGGCCTCGTCAGCGAGGGTCAGGATCCACGGCAGGTTGCGGCGGACCAACTGGTCAAGGACGGCGTGGATGTGCTCCACACCATCGGGGGCGACGACACCAACATCGCCGCGGCCGATCTCGCGACCTATCTGGCCAAAAACAACTATGGGCTTACCGTCATCGGGCTGCCCAAGACCATTGACAACGACGTCTATCCCATCCGCCAGTCGCTAGGTGCAGTGACCGCGGCGGAACAAGGCGCGCGCTATTTCCGCAATGTGGTCGCCGAGCACAACGCCAACCCACGGATGCTTGTCATCCATGAAGTGATGGGGCGCAACTGCGGCTGGCTGACCGCGGCCACCGCCGCCGCCTACCGCCGGCTGCTTGACCGCGAGGAGTTTGTGCCCGGCCTCGGATTGGCGCGTGCGAACCTCGAGATCCACGGTGTCTTCATTCCGGAAATGGCCGTCGACCTCGCCGCCGAGGCCGGTCGGCTCAAGGCGGTCATGGACCGTTTGGATAATGTGAACCTGTTCATCAGCGAAGGCGCCGGAGTGGAGGCCATCGTCGCCGAACTGCAAGCCCGCGGTCAGGAAGTGCCGCGCGATGCCTTTGGGCACATCAAGCTCGACGCCGTCAATCCCGGCAAATGGTTCGGCGACCAGTTCGCCAAGATGCTCGGGGCTGAAAAGACCCTGGTGCAAAAGTCAGGTTATTATGCCCGCGCGGCGGCGGCCAATGCGGACGACCTGCGCCTGATCAAGAGTTGCACCGACCTGGCTGTGGAGTGTGCGTTGCGCCGCGAGAGCGGGGTGATCGGGCATGATGAAGACCGTGGCGGCGTGCTGCGCGCGATCGAGTTTCCCCGCATCAAGGGGGGCAAACCCTTCGACCTACGGACCCCTTGGTTTGCAGAGTTGCTGGCCCAGATTGGTCAAGTCGGTTAACTTATATGGTCAGGCCTCTATTTCTTAATTTATTTTCAATTAATTAAGAAATAGAGGCCTGACCATATTATTAAAATTCGTAACTGAGGTTCCAGGCACGGGTGGTGCCGGGGGCGAGTTCGCTCTGGATATAGGGCTCGATTGACCAGGTGTTGCTGTTGCCCCAGACAGGGCAGAAGTCGGGGACAAAATCGGTCGAGAAAACCAGTCCGTCCAGTTTTGGGTGCGACAACCCAGCGCGGAGCGGGGTGGTCCCGATACGGAGTGGCTCAAAGTGGCTTTTGTCGTGCAGGAAACGGTGCTTGAAGGACAGGCGGTGTCGCGCGTCGAGGGCGTAACCGCTGTTTTCAGCCATGCCCCAGTCGGCGGGCAGGTCACAGGTGAGGAGCCGGTCGGTGAGCGCGAAGAAGGGATGGGCAAACCAGTGCAGCGGCAGCGGGCGACCGCCGGTGTTGGTCACTCGGGTGGAGGAAGTGAGTGTGCGGCCGGCGAGGGCGATGCGGCGCGTCAGCTGGCAGGCATAGCCGTTGCCGCTTTGGGCCGCGTAGAACTCCAGGGCGCCGGCCGTGGTCGTGAGGGACCATGCGCAGGGGGTGGTGACCACCAGCTCGCCGGCCGGATTGGGGGCGACGTCACCAATGCCGATGATAAAGCCGCAGCCGGCTTCGAGAATCAAGGGTCGGTTGGTGCCGAACTCGGCATGCCGGAAGGATTCGGGCAAACCCTGGCCGTTGAAGGGAGTGGGCCGGTCCACCGGCCACTCGGGACCGGTGAGCAGAGGGCCGACCGCCGCGTCGTGCACCTGCCAGATATAGCCGCCCCAACAATAGCGGGTGCCAAGGCGGGCGAGGTCGGGGGCGTGCGCCGGATCGAGGATTTCGATGCGCAGGGAGTCGTTGGCAAGGGCGAGCATGGAGAAGGGCGTTCTGCGTTTCCCCCGGTTTACCCGTGCGTGCAAAACCGGGAGAGCAAATGGAACAATGAGGAACGGGGACGATTCAAACCGCTCACTTCACGCGCACAATCCGCACGGTCGTGTTCTTGCCCTCAACCGTGAGGGCATAGTGGCCGCCCGGGCGGGGCTGGATTTCGACGGCCCGGTTGACGAGCTCGAAGGGAATGGGCTCGGCGCCCTCCCAAACCTGGCCGTTGTCGAGGCGGAAACGGTTGCCACCGACCCAGCCGAGCACGCGCCCCTTGATGCCTTCGCGGTCGCGCCATTCCTGGCTGAAGTCCGGCAGACCGAAGCGGTTGAGGAAGGACTTTTCCTGATCCACCTGCCGCATTTTATCGGCGATTTGCACCGCCTCGGTGTTGATCTGCGCCTTCATGGTGCCGGCGTAATAACGCAGGATGGCGGTATCAATCAGGGCGAGTTGGTTGGCCGTGAGTTGGTCAAGGCCGGAGTTGCGCTGCTCCTCGGGGGTCATGATGGCTTTGACGCCGGGGAAAAGGGACTCGGCCAGGGCGGCCGTGGCGGTGAGCAGGAAGACAAAAAAGATTCTTTTCATGGTGGGATGACGGTTGGGCGAGGCGTCGGGTGAGACTGTTCCCCGCCGGGGGAAGGATTCAAGCCTGCAGAAACTCCGCCCCGGTGGATTGGGCGGCAATCAACTGGGCAAAGACGCCGCCGCGGGCGTCCAGTTCCCTGAAGTTGCCCTCCTCGACGATGAGGCCGTCGCGGAGGACGATGATGCGGTCGGCGTTCTTGATGGTGCTGAGGCGGTGGGCGATGGTGATGACGGTGCGGCCCGTGGCGAGGCGGTCGAGGGCCTCCTGAATGAGGCGCTCACTCTCATAATCGAGGGCGGAGGTGGCCTCGTCGAGGATGAGGACGGGCGGATTGCGCAAGATGGAGCGGGCGATGGCGACCCGCTGGCGCTGGCCGCCGGAGAGGGCGACGCCGCGCTCGCCGACCAGGGTCTGGTAACCCCCGGCCATGCGGAGAATGAATTCCTCGGCGTTGGCGAGCCGGGCGGCTTCGCGGATCTCGGCCTCCGTGGCGTCGGGCTTGGCGAAGCGGATGTTGTCGCCGATGGAGCCGGAAAGGAGGATGCTGTCCTGCATGACCACGGCGAGCTGGCGCCGGATCCAGCGCATGTGCCACTCCGACTGCGGCACGCCGTCGATCAGGATGCGGCCGCTGGTGGGGGCGTAGAGGCCCAGCAGAAGATTCGCGAGGGTGCTCTTGCCCGAGCCGGAGGGGCCGACAAAGGCGATGTGTTCGCCGGGCCGGATGGTCAGGTTGAGATCCTTGATGACAATTTTCCCGGGTGCGGACGGGTAACTGAAGGAGACGTTTTCGTAAACGATATCGCCCTTGATGCGGTCCTCGCGCCGGGTGCCGTGCCACTTTTCAACATAGATGGAGTCGATGAGCTCCTTGATGCTGTTATAACCTTCCTGGGCATTGAAATACTGTTCACTCATGCCGATGAACATGTGCACCGGGCTGAGGATGTAGCCAAAACCGGCCATGAAGGCGAAAAGGGTGCCGACACTGATGTGCCCCTGGATCGCCATGATGGACCCCCCGGCAATGACGATGAGGGAAAGCATTTGCATGCCGACATGAACATAGGTGCCGAAAAGGGCGTTGACGTAGGACTGCGCCACCCGGCTGAGGGCGAAGGTTTCGCTGCTGTGATCAAGCAGGCGCTCGACCTGATCCTCCTCGCCGAAACTACGCACCAAGCGCAGGGCGGAAATGTATTCGGAAGCCGTGCCGGTTAATTTTTCCTGGGCGAGGCGATTCTCGTTGTTGGCAATCTTGATGTTGCGGAAAAAGAAAAACTTGGCCGTGGCGTAAACCGGAATGGCCAGCACCAGAACCAGCATGAGAAACCAGTTCATCCACGCGAGGATGAGCAGGATACAGACACCCAAAAACAGGTTGGGCAGCAGCTGGTTGAGAACGTTGTAGAGCAGGCCTTCGACCTTCTGCGTGTCGAAGGCGTATTTGGAAAGGAGCCGACCCGTCTTCTGCCCATCGAGGTAGCTGAAACTGAGGAACTGCAGGCGAAAGAAAATGCGACTGCGCATTTCGACCATCAGCTGGGAGGTCGTCTTGGCGAGCAGTTTGGCGCCCCAAACCGAGAAACCAAAGTGCAACACCAGACACAGGATGAACCAGAGGCTGTAATGAATGACGCCGTCGATATTTTTATCCTGCAGCGGCTTGTCCACGATCCGTTGGATCAGGATCGGGATGGGGGCGGTGGCGAGACTGCGCAGCAGCACGAGCGCCAGGCCGCTGCGAAAACGGCGGCGGGCGACCCAGAGGTAACCAATCAGGGATTTCTGCTCCAGTGGCGTTGAGGGAATGGACATGGTGGATGCAGGCGGAACCAAACCCGCGCCGCGCGGTATTACTTTTTTTCCCGTTTCGGGGCCAGGCCGCCGTGCATGACGTCGTAAAAGGAATCACCCGGCCGGATGCTGCCGCGCGTCACGGTCGTGCCGGTGTAGGCGGACTTGTAGATCGCGGTGAGAAACTCGAGCGTGCGGCGGGCCTCGGCCCCGCTGGTCAGCGGGCAGGTGCCGGCATCCATGTTTTCCACCAGGGCGTTGAGCAGGGCGCCGTGGGTGGAGCCGACATCGGGCGGGAAGGCATCCCACGCGGCGGTCAGGGCGGCTTTGTCAGCGCCTTCGGCGGGGGTCATTTTCCAGTTGGCCTGGGTGTAGGCGTAGAGGTGGGTGAGTTCGATGGTGGCCTGTTCGCAGTCGAGGCGCACATAGGTCTCCTGCCGGGGGCAGAGCGTGCTGTTGATGATGGAAGCCCGGGCGCCGCTGGCGAATTTGACGAGTGCCATGGAGACATCCTCGACCTCGATGGCATGGTAGAGGTTGTCGGCCACGGCGCGGACCTCCGTCCATTCCCCCAGCAGGTGCAGCAGGTGGTCCATCGAATGCACTCCCTGGCTCATGGTCGGGCCGCCCAGTTCGGTGGCCCATTTGCCCCGCCACGGCACAGCGTAGTAGGCGGCATCGCGATACCACAGGGTATGGCACACGGCGACGAGCGGCCGGCCGAACCGGCCGGCGTGCAGCAGGCTGCGCACATGGAGGTTGGAAGAGGCGAACCGCATCTGGAAAACGCTGGCGGTGCGCCGGCCGGTGCGCGACTCGGCGGCGGCGATGCGGTCGAACTCCGCGAGCGAGGCACAGAGAGGCTTTTCGCAGAGCACCCAGGCGCCGGCTTCCATGGCGGCAATGCTCATGGCGGCATGCAGGCCGGGCGGGGCGGCGATGAGGACGAGGTCGGGTTTTTCGGCCTGCAGCAGCGCGGCGTAGTCGGTATGTGCCGCCGGGATATTGAGGCGGTCGCAAAAGGTGCGGACGCGGGTGGCATCGATGTCGCACGCGGCGATGAGTTGCACCCGGCCAACGGTGGCTTGGACAGCGCGCACGTGGGCTTCGCCGATGCCGCCGGTGCCGACAAGAATGGCGCGGTAGGTTTTCATGGGGGAAAGTTACTGGGTGGAAAGAATCAGCGGAGTCTGGTGCGGAGTGTAGACGGTCAGGCCCCGGAGCGACTGATGCGGGGCCGGGAAGCAATAGCTCGCAGCGTAGCCGAAGACAATGCAGATGGTGATGGCGACCGGCAGATAGAAATAGGGATGCACGAGACGGATGCTCCAGGCGGCGAAAGTGAGTACGATGCTGGCGGCCACCCCGATGATCGCGCCCTGCCAGTTCGCCCTCCGGGTGAACATCCCCAGGGCGTAACAGCCGGCGAAACCGCCGCCGAGCAGGCCCGTGAGTTCAAACCAGGTGTCGAGGGCGGAGGTCATGTTGATCGAAGCCAGCGCCAGGGCGGTGCCGATGCCGATCACGCCGCCCACGACGGTCATGATCTCGGCCAGCCGGACGCTTTTGGCCTGGGTGAAATTCCGGCTGTAACGCTCGTAAAAATCGACCGAGACGAGCGTGGCGACACTGTTCATGGTGCCGGACAGGGTGGACATGGAGGCGGCGAAGATGCCGGCAATGATCAGTCCGGTCAGGCCCACGGGCAGTTCGGCTGCGATGAATTGCGGGAAGGTGGAGTCCACGCTGAGCATCGGGTTCAGGCTGGCCGGATGCTGCCGGTAGAAGACGTAGAGGGCGGTGCCGATGGCGAAGAAGGTGAGGTTGCCCGGGATGACGATGACGGCGAGGGTCCAGATCGACCAACCGGCCTCCTTGTCGGACTTGGTGGCGAGCACGCGCTGCATCATCACCTGATCCTGCGGATAAGTGAGCACGCTCAAGATGGCCACCAGCAGGAAACCCCAGACGGTGGCCTTGGTGAGGTCGAAACTCCAGTCGAAGGTCTCGAACTTGTCATTGGCGACCGCGATGCGGAAGAACTCTCCGACCCCGCCCTCCACATGGAAAATGATGAAGCCGATGGCGACGAAGGCCCCGCCCAGCATCACGATGACCTGGATAAAATCCGTCCAGATGACCGCCCGCATGCCGCCCATCACGGTGTAGAGGATCGTGACCGCACCCATGATCAGGATGCTGTGGGTCACGTTGACGCCGGTGACGGCCGAGACCGCGAGCGAAGGCAGAAAAAGCACCATGCTCATGCGGCCGCCGAGCTGCATCACGATGGCGAGCGCGCTGGCGACCAGGCGGAGCTTGGGGTGAAACCGCATTTCGAGGTAATGATACACCGACATGAGGTTGAGCCGGCGGATGAGCGGCACCACCCAGAGGGCGACAAAGATGGTGCCGACCATGCTCATGAAGCTGCCCGCGAGGTAGAGCCAGTTGGTGGCGAAGGATTTTGCGGGGATGGCGATATAGCTGATGGCGCTGGTCCCCGTGGCGTAGAGGCTGACGCCGGCCGCCCACCACGGGATGGCGCGCCCGCCCAAAAAGAAGTCCTCGTTGTTGGTTTTGTGCTGCCGGGCGTAATAATAGAAGCCGATCGCGGCGGTGACCACGAGGTAGAGAACGATGATGGCCCAATCGATCCAGCTGAGCAGCCGTTTGGTGAGAATCACCGTGAGATGGTTGAGCTGCTCCTTTCCGTCCGGACTGATGGTGGTCAGGACGAAGCCGCCTTGGGCGGGATGGAGGGCGGTCAGCCGCCCGGCCAGAGTGGTGCGGCCCACCGTCGCCCATGTGTCGGTGATGGCGCTGTAAGTATAGACAACGGCCTCCCGGGTTTCCGGAGTGGTGATCGTTTCCGGGGTGGCGATAGCCAGCAGGTGAGCCTGACCGCCGGGCTGCAGTTCCGAACGCAGGCCGGCCGGGGGCGCGGCTCGGAGGCGCCAGCCGGTCGCCTTGGCGTGCTCAAGCCAGGCGAGTGCGCCACCCGGACCGCGGGCGAGCATCCATACCGAGTCATAGTGGCTGATCAGCGAGAGCGGGGTAGACCCGGCGGCGGCACCCTCCAGCCGGGGTTGGTTGACCGTGGCCGGAGCCGAAATCACCGCGGCGGCTTGTGCAGCCGATAGGGGCTCGCTCTTGAGGGAGATGAGGCCTTTGGCCTGGACAGCGAGGCTGCCGAAGATTGAAAGCGCCAGCAGGACGCAGGCGCGGCGGACAAAACGAAACATTGAGGCCAACATCACGGCAGCGCCCCGTGATTTTCAAGGCACGATTGCATGATTAAACAGTGCAGGGAATACGAGCGGGGACGCGTGTGCGCCGATGCGGGGCAGGGTGAGAATGGCGGGCGGTGCGATGGCGGGCGCAGACCGCCGCGACCAATCGCGCCGGCGTGCCGCCCGGTGCCGCCGGATCAGTGCAAGCGGGCGAGCGCGAGAATTTTTTCGCCGGTGAGGCGTTTTTCCCTGGGCAGCGAGTGCGGGGTCTTGCCGCCGTAAGTGGCGGCGAACTGTTTGAATTTCTCCTGCGTGGCCCTGACGAATTCCTCAGTCGGTCGCGTCTCGCCGCAGAGCGCCATCATCTCAGGCAGCCAGCGATGGCCGTAGCGGACGTGGTTCTGCTCATCGTTGCGGTCAAAGGCGAGGAGGGTGTCGGCTTCGAAATCGCTGAGCTCGCGCACGCGGTCCATGACGTGGGCCTTGGTCGGGAAGCTGCCCGCCTCAAATTCCATCGTCATCATCGCGTAGCGCTCGTGGGGCGGCATCCGGACGAGGATGTTGTAGAGGTCGAGCGAGTGTTCGACCGTCATCAGGTCGACGCCGAGCTTGGGGAGCTGGCGGAAGCCAAACTGGCTGTGACGTGATTCGTCCCAGAGATGGCGGGCGAGATCGTGGTGCAGATCGAAGGGCGCGTCGGGCGTGTCGATGAACACGGTCGCGAGGTAGTCGATCGCGTCCATTTCCATCATCAGCCAGACATAAACCAGGAGGCGGATGACGCGGGCGTCGGTCGTTGGGTCGGTCAACCACGGGCGGACGATGGGATCCTCGGTGGGATCAAAGCCGAAAACGCTGGAGCAGACCGGATATTGACCGCGGTTGCAGGTGGCGGGGTGACGGTAGGGCGATTGGTCCTGCTGCCAGAGGTAACCGGCGGCGAGTGGCAGCCGCGGTTCCTGGCCGAGCCAGCCGCCGAGATCGCCGAGTGCCTGGGTGAGATGGAGCGACCAGGCGCGTGCGTCCACTCCCTTGAGGCAGGGGGCGATCTCGCGGAGATGGCGCTCCTCGTCGGCGATGAACTCCTCGACCAGCTTTTTCGAGGGCCAGTCGGCGAGGTGGTCGGTGACCTTGAGGTAGTGACGGTAGGCCGCGAGCAGGGTGGGCTTCAACACCGTGTAAAAGCCGGCGAGGAGCACGAGGGGATCGGCAGCTGTGCTGCCGACCGCCTCGACAAAAATCCGGCGGAGGGAGGCGCGGACGTTTTCGCCCGTGCCGAAGCCGGCGAGTTCGCGGCCGCGCTCGCGCAGGAAACGGGCGTGGCCGGCGGATTCCCAGGCGTGCTGGCAGATGAGATACTTCAGCTCCGGCTCACCGACGCGGTAAACCAGGGTCGTGACGGTGCGCAGGAACTCGCGCTCGACCTCGAAGAGGAGGCGCAGGAGGCGGGTCATTTCATTGACTGCCGCCATGCGGCCGGGGGCGACGGTGGCCATGGGCGATGAAATGGGGGAAACCCGGCTCAGCAGATCAGGCCGCGTTTGCCGTGCGGGCCGTGGGCGGGCGGGTTGGCTCCGACCCAGCGTTCGTCGATGGGCTCGGAGGCGCGCTGGTAACGGCTGTCGCTCGAGAGCCGCAGGCGGTTGGCGGTCTGGTTGTCGAGCGAGGCGTGCACCAGGAACATGCCGAAGGTGAGAAAATCGCCCGGTTCAAACTCGGCGACCAGCCAGCGGCCGCCGAACTTGTTGCGGACCGCAGGCGGGTTGTGCGAGAGCGTGCCGGTGAAGGCCCACTTGCCGTCCTTCACCTTGGCCACGTCGGCACTCTTGTTTTCGCAGAAGGTGTCCACGTCGCGGTAAACATATTTTTCCAGCAGATCCATGCGCCGGTGCGAGCCCTCCAGCACCATGAGGCCGCCGAGCTCATAGGAAATCTCACCGTAGGGCAGCCAGCAGGTCATGTGCTGGTGCGTGCCCCGCCCCATGTAGGGCAGGTCGCAGTGCGGGTTGGTGCCCTTGCCGGGGCCGATGGCGCGGAGCCAGGTGTAGTCGTAATGGCGCACGTCCTCGGCAAAGAAGTTTTTGTAGAACTCAATGAGACGGCCGCTGTAGAGCAGGCGCTGCACGGGTTCGCAGCCGTTGGTGAGTTCGGGTTTGAAGACATAGCCGGTGCCGGGTTTGGCGATGGCGTCGTTGGTGGGATGGTTTTCGTCGAGGATGCCCGCGGCCGCCAGGCGCTCGGTGAGGGCGGCCCGGGCCTCGAGCACCCGGTCGCGGTCCAGGTACCCTTTCATATAGAGGTAGCCGTCCGCGGCGAAACGCCGGCGCAACTCCGTGACGTCATCCGCGGCACCGGAGGAATCGCGCAGCAGGGCGACCTTGTCGTCCGCCATGTCAAGGGCGTGACCGTAGGAGATGATCTGGGGCAGGGTGGCAGTGCTCATGAGGGGTGTGGGGTGGACATCAACCGCCCAAGGCGGGGAGCAGGATTGGCAACATCGCGGAAGATACACGCGGTCCGGTCCGGATAATAGGGTTGAAATGAGATTTAGCATGTAGATTTTGGGCCAGTTATGCCGCCAGCAACCAATCCCATCCGCAGCCAGGCGTGGCTGGAAAGCCCCCTGCGCACCGCTGCCGGCGAGCTGCAACTCGCCGGCGCGGTGCAGAATGCCCACGGACTGGACCCGAAGGAGATGCGTGTTTTGGGAAGCTACTCGTTCATCTACCTGGTGAGCGTCGAGGGTTACTACTGTGATGGCAACGGCTGCCGGGCGGACCTGCGCACCGGCGATCTGCTGGTCATCTTTCCGGAGCTGGCGCACGCCTACGGACCGAAAAAAGGGCAGCCCTGGAACCAGATCTATTTTGTCTTCAGCGGACCGCAGTTCGATTTCCTGCGCAGCCGGGGCCTGCTCGATCCGGCGCGGCCGGTCTGGCATCTGGAACCGGTGGATTACTGGAGCCGCCGGCTGCAGGAAGTAATTGCCGGGGAGGCGCGGCCTACCGAGACGGCCGCGATGCGCACACTGGGACGGTTTCTTCATCTTATCTGCGACATGGCGGCGGCGGACGCCGAGGCCCGGCTGCGGCCGGAACGTGACGAGTGGTTCGAGGCCAGCCAGCGGCTCCTGGGCAATCCCGGCGAAGGTGGCTGGCTCAGGCCGCAACAGGTGGCACGGCAGGTGGGCCTCAACTACGACAATTTCCGCAAGCAGTTTTCGCTGCGGCTGGGGGTGTCTCCGGGCCAGTTCCAGAAGCACAAGCGCATCGACCGGGCCTGCGCGGCGATCTACCAAGGCAGCCATGGGTTCAAGGAACTCGCCGAAAAACTGGAATTCTGCGACGTGTTCCACTTCTCGAAGGCGTTCAAGCAGGTGATGGGTCTGACCCCCTCCGAATTTCGCCGGAAAGCCCACGGGGGATGAAAAAGGCCGCCCGGACGGGGCGGCCTTTGATCAAGGGGCTCAGTCGAACTTCGGCCACTGCGATCCGGGGAACGGCCGCCAGAGCACGTCCCGGTCGATGCGGGGCTTGCGGTGCCGGTATTTTTTCATGAGGGCGATCTTCTTGCGCAGGAGCTGCGGCAGGTCCTCGCCGTAGAAGAAGGTGTTGTTGCCGACGGCCGACAGCGCGCAGACTTCCACATCGGTGGTCTCGAGCAGTTCGGCGAGGCCCGTGGTGTGCACGAGTTCGCGGTCGATCGCGCTTTGCAGGAGTTTCTCGTGTTTCTTTCTTTCGGCGGCGCTCTTCGCTTCGAGGTAGCCGTAGACGTGGGCGCACCACGCTGCGACCATGCGCAGCGAGCCGCACCAATGCAGGTAGGCGCGGGCCCGTTCGTGCAGGTCGTGAAACACCGCCCGGGCGGTGGCGTCGCCGGTGCCCTGCAGTTTGGCGAGGCGCACGAGGAGTTTTTCGAGCCGCGGGAACACGTTGGCGTCAAAACCGGCGACGATCGTCTCCCCCTGCTCGCGGGTGACGAGGTTGAAGAGCACATCCTTGCCGAGATCGTTCGTGCTGGGATTGTTGTGCTGGAAGCAGCCGAAGCGCTCATAGTAATCGCGCTCGGCCAGCGGGATGGCCTCGATGTCGGGCACGTAGGGGCGGTCCCAGGTGCGCTGCCAGCAAAAGCCGAAACCGGTGAACAGGTAGACGATCGGCTGCCAGGTCAGGGCCTCCTCGAACTGGTTCCAGCATGCGACGAGCGTGGGGGCGGCCGTTTCGCCCACGAGGCGGCGGGCGTAGGCGGCGAGCACTTCGTCAACGGGCGTTTCGGGTGAGAATTGGGCGGCGCGGATGATCTCCGGGTTGGGCCAGTAGGGCGATGCCGTGGAGTTGCCCAAGCCGCCGAGCGCGCTGATGCGCTTCAGGCCGAGGTCGCGCATCGCAAGCAGCTTTTGGTGCAGCAGGCGCGGGAAGGGGATGCCGAGCAGCGGCTCGTGGTTCATCACCGGGCCGGCCGAATAGTGCAGCACGGGGTCGATGCCCTGGGCGAGCGACTCCTGCAGCACGGCTTTTTCGGAGGCGTCGATCGTCGGTTGCAACGCGCTGCCGGCGACGCCGCCCATGCCGGGATAGCGCGGGTGCTCGTAGGGCAGGCTGTAGCCGCGCACAAGCAGGGTGGGCGCCTCCCAGGTGACGTGGTTGCCCATGCCGGCCTTGATGTGGTCCTGCTCCAGCTTGAAGGGCTCGATGCGGAGCACGACGTCGAAGTCGGGATTGATCTCGGCGGCGGCGGTCTGGAGGTTGCGCAGATAGCGGACAATGCTCTCGCCGGCGGCCTTGGCGATATTCTCGTGACTGCGCCACTCGCGGATCATGAAGGGGCCGCCGTTGCGGCCGACGTAGAGCGAGCCGGTGTGCTCGAAGCCCGCGCCGCTGTCGTTGGTCCACACCGACATGCAGGCGAGGTCCGGCACGGCCTGCATCAGGTTTTGCAGCGCGGCGCGGTAGTGCTGCACCGTGACCGGGTGGTCCTGCGCCAGGCAGTAGCGCGGCAGGCGGGAGCGGAACGGATGGTCGACC
>CAJBES010000338.1 GCA_903952145.1 uncultured Opitutaceae bacterium
CCACCGTCACGATCATCGGCGACTTCGACCCCGCCACCGCCCTCGGTCTCGTCAAAAAATACTACGGCGTCTATTCCCGCGCGCCGAAACCCATCCCGCAGGTCTACACCGAGGAGCCCGCGCAGTCCGGCCCGCGCCGCGTCACCGTGAAACGCACCGCCCAGCTCGGCGTGGTCGGCGTCGCCTACAAGACGCCCGCCGCCACCCACCCCGACACGCCCGCGCTCAGCATCCTCGCCTCCATCCTCGCCACGGGCAAAAACAGCCGCTTCTACCGGGCGCTGACGGACCAGACCCTCACGACCAATGTCACCGCGGGCACGGGCTTCTTCCACGATCCCTCGCTCCTCAACATCTATGCCGACCTCGCCCCCGGCGCCACGCACGAGCAGGTCGAAAAGATACTCCTCGCCGAGGTCGGGCGCCTCAAGACCGGGGGCGTGACCGACGCCGAGGTCTCCGCCGCGGTCAACCAGAAGCTGGCCCGGATCGCCTACGCCCGCGACGGCTCCTTCGCCATCGCCAGCACCCTCAATGAAAACATCGCCGCCGGCGACTGGACGCTCTTCTACACCCTTGAGGACGCCTACCGGAAGGTCACCGCCGCCGACGTCAACCGCGTGGCCAACCACTACCTGCTCGAGGACCAGAGCACCACCGGCTGGTTCATCCCGCTCGTCCCCGTCACCGCCGCCAAGTAAAATTCCCCGTCATTTCACCCATGAAACGTATATTTTCCCTGCTCCCCGTCCTCGGCCTTCTGTCCGCCGTCACCGTCTCCGCCAAGATCGCTGACAACATCTCGCGCACCCAGGTCGGCACCATCGACGTCGTCTCCCTCACCACCGGGGTGAAGGACGTTGTCACCCTCCGCGGCACCCTGCCCGTCGGCAACGTCGCCGCCCCGGAAAACAATCCCGCGCTCGCCCGCCTCACCGGCAGCATGCTCGACAAGGGCACGACCCAAAAGGACAAGTTCGCCATCGCCCAGCAGCTTGAGAGCGTCGGCGCCACCCTGAATTTCGGCGTCGGCAACGAGGTGCTCACCATTGCCGGCAAGTGCCTCAAAAAGGACGTGCCGCTCCTCATCAGCCTCATCGCGGAACAGCTCCGCAGTCCGGCCTTCGCCCCCGAGGAATTCGCCAAGGTGCAGAAGCAATACGCCGGCGCCCTCCAGCGCGCGCTCGACGACACCGACACCCGCGCCTCCGATGCCTTCACCCGCGCCGTCTATCCGCTCGGCCATCCCAACCGCCAGCCGCCGACCGACGAACTTCTGGCCGCCATCAACGGCACCACCCTCGACGCGGTGAAGGCCTTCCACGCCGCTTACTACGGGCCGGCCCACCTCACCCTCATCCTCGTCGGTGATGTCGACTCCGCCACCGTGCAGGGCGAGGTCGCCAGGGCTTTCGCCGGCTGGACCGGCGGCAAGCGGCCCACCCCGCCCACCGCTAGGGGCGGCGACCTCGACGCCCCGCGGGACCAGACCGTGTTCATGGCCGACAAGACCAATGTCAGTGTCGTCTGGGGCATGGCCACCGGCCTGCGCTACCGTGATCCGGACACCCTGGCCCTGCGCGTCGGCACGGATGTGCTCGGCGGCGGTTTCAGCGCCCGCCTGATGGGCAATGTCCGCGACAAGGAGGGCCTCACCTACGGCATCGGCGCCGGCGTCATGGGCGACAGCGTCCGCGACGGCGACTGGCGCATCATGGCCAACTTCTCACCCGCGCTCCTCGAAAAGGGCGTCGAGTCCACCAGACGCCAGCTCACGAAATGGCATGAGGACGGCATCACCGCGGACGAGCTTGCCAAGCGCAAGACCGACCTCACCGGCTCCTACAAGGTCGGCCTCTCCACCACCACCGGCATGGCGACCACCCTCATGAACACCCTCATCCGCGGCTACGACGTCACCTGGCTCGACGAGTATCCGGAGAAGATCCAGGCCCTCAAGCTCGTCGAGGTGAACGGCGCCATCAAAAAGCACGTCAACCCCGGGAAGCTGGTCCTCCTCAAAGCCGGGACCGTCACCGGCGCGGTGAAGTAATACCAAACACCCCAAGCTTTCAGACTTTGACCACAGATTGCACGGATAGGCACGGATTCAAATCCATCTGTGATCATCCGTGTGGCCAGTGGACTCATGCAGTTCGCCGTAGGCAGCGAGCTTGCTCGCGCTCGGGAAAGCGCCCGCAAGCGGGCGGCCTACCGTGGCACCATTTGGTTGGCGCATCTTCGGTGTGATTCGAGTTCAGCTGCATTGAGTCCGTATCGGCAAAAAACTCCGCGTTGGGTTTGCTGAATAGTCCAAAAGCCAAAGGACGCTGGTATAAAGCCCGCCGCGCTATTCGGGCACAAAAAAACCGGGGCGAAGGATGGCTTCTCCGCCCCGGTGGGTTTTTCTATTTCAGGCTGCTTTGCCGAGGTCTTGCACCCGGCGTGTCAGCGGCTGCCAGACCATGCGATGGAACGCCTCGGGGAGGCGAACAATCGCCTGGGTCCAGCTGCGATTTTCCTGAGTCAGTCGCACCACGGCAGGCTGGGCCTCGGCCGGCGGCGGGAGATCCTCTTCGGACTTGGAGTTGTGATCGAACTCGTAAGTGGAGAAAAGAATCGCGCCGGAGCCAAAGCTACCTGGTTGCACGACATACATGGTCTTGGTCTTTTTGTTCATGATCAGATGGAGGATTCGGGCGGAACGCTGAATCCTCCTGGCTGACCACAAACTGCCAAAGAACGGAACGCGTAAGCTGCGAAGTTAGTTTCCACCGTCAAGCACCGGTTCGGCTCACCCGGCATTACCAACTGGCCTGCCATGATTTATGAGCTAATTATACCCATGGCCCTGAGACTTTGCTCCTTCGCAGACCGCCTGCTGGCCGGCGCTTCGGCCGTCCACCAGCGAAGGCCTGCCGCCATTCAACCCAAGCATGTAAAAGCTCCGGGTGCTTGGTATGAGTCAGCCAGCAACGGCGGCTCCGGCTTTGGGCAGGCCGGCCACCTTTGGTCCGGTTGGGCTCAGGCTTCCGACGGCAAGAAACGCCAGACCACCCACATCGTCCGCTGCGAGACTGAGATTCTCTGTCTGAAATCAAATTGATGCTCCCTATTGCCACTGATCTAGTCGCCGCACATGGATCTGCGGCTACCGACGCATTTTGGCCAAGGCTATAAAAGCCCATCGCAACTAGCACGTCGCATCACTGAGCCATGGGGTGCTGAAAACCTCTACTGCTGCGCCTGCCACAGTGATCGTCTCGACGCAGAAGAGAATAACGCGCAGGTGAGCGATTTTCTCTGCCCGCAATGCGTCGAGCGCTATCAGCTTAAAAGTCAGAGCAAGAAGCTCGGTGGCAGGATTCTCGGCTCCAATTACCAAAAGATGCTCGATGCCATCCTCGGCAATCGGTCGCCCAATTTCTTTCTGCTACACTACCAGCTACCGGAGTGGATGGTCCGGAATCTCTTGGTTATTCCCCGCTTTGCGATTTCACCATCAGTCATCATCCGGCGGAAACCCCTCTCGGTTTCTGCACGTCGCAGCAACTGGACCGGCTACGTGCTCAACGTCGCTCTGATTCCAGGGTCAGCCAAGATTCCTCTCATCGTAGAAGGTTCCGAGATACCGCGAAATACGGTTCGTGAGCAGTATGCCCGCATCGCCAAAATCCAGGCTTTGAAGCCCGAACAGCGTGGCTGGACTCTCGATGTATTGCGCTGCATCGAATCACTGCCGAACGAAATTTTCACCAACGACGACATCTACGCCTTCGAGCCGGAGCTCACCAAGCTCTACCCCAGCAACCGGCACATCCGGGACAAAATCCGTCAGCAATTGCAGGTGCTGCGCGACCGGGGACTGCTCAAACCTGTCGCCCGCGGCGTCTGGCAGCGGGCCTGAGAGGCCGCCGCCCCCATCAATTGTCGCCCACGGGCGACAATTGCCCGGCCCTGCAATTGTGGCCACGTGGCGACAATTGCTCCCTGCGCCCCTCCCCGCCCCGCCAATCTTCTGCCCCCCCGTCCTCCGTTCTCCGCAATCGTCCTCAGTGGCAATCGTCGCACGTCTCGCCGCGCAGGGCGACGAAACCTTCGCGCGCGATGATCGGCACCATGACCAGCGCCGCCACCGGATCCGCCCACCACCAGCCCCACAGCGCGTTCAACCCCAGCCCGCCGAGCAAAATGGCCGAGAGCCACGCGCACAGGTCGGTCTGGCGTGAATCCGCGGCCAGCGCCCGGCTTGCGAGTCGGGCCGCCACCCGGCGTTTGGCCCGTGCGAGCAGCGGCATCACCACCATCGACGCCACCGCCAGCCCGATGCCCACCAGGCTCGTTTCGGGCGGCTCATGCCGGAGCAAATCCCGGCCGGCCTCGAACGCCACATAGGCTGCGAGCACCATAAACGACCATCCCACCAATTTAAGTGCCCGCCGTTCACGCGCTTCGTCGGCCTCGTGCGACTGCAACCGCCAGAGCAGCACCGCGCCGGACAGGCTTTCGATGACTGAGTCGGCGCCGAAGCCCACGAGGGCAATGCTGCCCGCCACGACGCCCGCGCCAATGGCCAGCACCGCCTCGATGACATTCCAGCTGAGCGTGAAATATTCAAGCCGGCGGCCGCGCGCCGCGTCAGTGGCGCGCGCCGGGTCGGAAACTTCGGACTGTGGAGGCATGGGAACCACCTCATTCATGACGCCGGCATAGGCCAGCCCTTTCCCAGCCACCGGCACATCCGGGACATGCTCCACCCGCTGCCACCTTGCCCTGGTATGGTGAGCCAAGACTCCAAGTCCTCCGCCACCCGCCTGTCCTTCGCAGCCGGCGGCAAAGTGGAACGGCTGCTTGTCCGTCGTCGCTCATGGACAAAATCGGAAGCTTGACGCGAAGTCCCGGATGGCAGCGGACCTCAGGCCACCGCCCCCATCAATTGTCGCCCACGGGCGACAATTGCCCGGCCCTGCAATTTTGGCCACGTGGCCAAAATTGCCTCCTGTTTTCCTCCCGCCCCGCCAATTGTGCGAGCACTCGCACTATTCAACCCTCGCGGTGCGGCTCGGCTCAGCGCTGCAGGGGCGTTCACCCCGACCCGTGAACGTTCAACCTTCGCCATCCAATGCCTTTGTAGGGCTGCCGCTTGCGGCACGCCGCGGTCCGGCGACGAGCGCCGACCCTACCGGGAGCGCGGACGGCCCGTCCGCCTTCGGTCCCAGCGGATGAGGCCGGCCGCACTCCCACTAAACCCGCCCCTGTCCTGATCACACTTCAAACTCTCCGACTGCGCCCGGCCTCCATCATTGGACATTTGGCGCAGTTACGGTTTTATCTGACGCAGGAGGTAGGCCGCCTGCTTGCAGGCGCTCCATGGTTTATGCGCGAGCAAGCTCGCTACCTACGTGTAGCAGCCGCGTCTGTCTAGGGCGTGTATTCAAACACTCAAGCAGGCAAAAAATACGTGCAAGTAGGCCGCCCGCTTGCGGGCGCTTGATGGGCGCAAGCAAGCTCGCTGCCTACCGAGTCCTTGGTTTGAAAACACACCATAATCCGAAAATGCTCCAAAGTCTGCAGGCTTGGCATTCAGCGCGTTCGGGGTTTGCCCCCATGCCCCGCCCGATTGCCGCTGCGGAGTAAAATAGTTTCGTCTCGGCGTGACCCGCCGGCAGACTGGCCGCACTCCCCGGCCATGGACTCCACCCCGCCGACCGACAAAACCCTCCCGCCGACCGCACCGGGCGCCACGGGCCGCAAAATCCAGTGGGTCGCGCTGGTGGTGCTGCTGGTCACACCGCTGGTGTGGCTGGGCGGTGGCGCCATCACCGCCCTGGTCTGCACTTATTTCAGTTTCGGCTCGGGCACCGACGAGTGGCTCATGTTCGGGCTCCCGGGCATCGTGGCCGTCGCCGTGGTGGTCTTCCTCGCCCGGGTCGGCCTGCGGCGCGGCTGGCACCGCCGCAAGGTCCTGCTCGGGGGCTGGAGCCTCGTGGCCCTGGGGGTCCTCACGATGGTCTTCGTCGCCATTCCGGCCTACCGGAAGGTGCGCCGGTCCTCGATCGAGAAGTCCGTGCTCTGCAACCTCGGGCAGCTCAGCGCAGCCGCGGACCAGTTTGTCCAGGAAGCCGGCGCCTACCGCCTCTTCATCACCCGCGACGAGCTCATCGGCCCCGACCGCTACCTCAAGGCACAGCAGCCGGCCGCCGGCGAGGACTACACCGCGCTCTATCCCATCCGGCAGGACCAGGCGCAGACCCTGCCCGTCGTGCTGCCCGACGGCCGCAAATCGGAGCGCACCGAAGTTCTCACCGTCACCCTGCCCGATGGCGGCACGGTGAGTTATCCCCGGCCCGACGACGTCGAGGGGAAAAAACAGGACGGCGTGCACACCCTCCGGTTCCCCGACGGCCGCTCCTATCAGATCACCTATCGCGGCGGCGTGCCGGACGGCCCCTTCCGCGCCTATTTTCCCGACGGCGTGCTCTGGGGCGAGGCGACCTACGCGCGCGGCCGTGTGGTCGGACCCTGCTGGCTCCACACGCGCGACGGCCGGAAGTTCAACGAACTGGCGGAAGGTGAAAAAGCTGCCGCGGCCGTGGCGGGCAGCGCTGCGGCCGCCATGCAGGCCTTCAAGGCCGAGGCCTGGAGGAAGCAGCAGGCCCGCGACTTCGCCGGTGCCATCGCCGCTCTCAACCGCGCCATGGCCGTCAACCCCGCCGATACCCAGCTCCTCTATTTGCGCGGCCTAGCGAAGCAGGGGCTCGGCGAGCTCGATGGCGCGATCAACGACTATTGTGCGGGCCTGGGGATCGGGCCGGACCAGACCTCGAGCCTGCGGCTGCCCGATTATCTGAAAAATGCCCTGAGCGAGCGCATCCGGCTCCGGCGGGCCGCGCAGGATCCCGCGGGAGCGGCGGCCGATTTCCGGGGCATTGCCCAAACTGCGCTCTGGAACGCAGAGGAATGGCTGCGCACGCAGAGTTATGCCGCGGCCAGCCGGGAACTCACACCGGCCATCGACCTCGGCGAAGCCGCCGAACTTTACGCATTGCGCGCGGATGCCCGCCAGGGTCTCGGCGATTACCTTGGGGCCGAGGCGGACTGCACCAGGGCCATCGGACTGGCTGAAAAAGGCATCATGCAGCTCCCGGCCAACCGGCAGGTCCTGCCCGCGCACTGGCGCTACAAACGGGCGCAGGCCCGGCGGCTGCACGGCGACCTGACGGGCGCCGCGGAGGATTTTCGCGCCGCGATCCCGCAGCTGGGCACCGGCAACCTGATCAACCAGAGCCACGCGGCGCTCTGGCTCCACCTCGTCCGGTGCGAGGCGGGAGCCGGGGCCGCCGCCGCCGCGGAACTCGCCGCCGTGAAAAAATCCGGGTGGTGGGACTCGGACCGGCAGTTTGCGCGCTTTCTGCTCGGCGAAATTTCCGCGGCCCAGCTTGATGCGTTCGCCGCCGCCAACCGCAACGAGGACATCCTCTTCCGCACCTCGTTCTACATCGCCATGCTGCGCCGGGTCGCCGGGGACTCCGCCGGGGCGCTGGCCCGCTTCCACCAGGCCGACAAGCACGGCACCTACGACGACTTCGCGAAGGCCGAGGTCCGCCGGGCCCTCATGCAGGCAGCCCGGGGCGCCGGGGAGAGCAAACTGGGCGCGGGTGATTGCGCCGGGGCGCTCAAGGATTTCAACCAGGCCCTCTTCCTCAGCGACCCCGATCCCGCCGACCTGCTGATCCTTCTCGCCGACGCCAAGCGCGGCCTCGGCGATCTCAAAGGTGCCCTCGCGGTTTACCGGAATGTCCTGAAAAATTTGCCGGCCGCAGAAGCCACCACCCCGTTTTATCAGGCGCTGGAGGAAAAAATCGCCGCAGTCACCCAGGCGCTGGAGCCCCCAGGCGCCGGGGCCCGCAGGCCGCTGCCTCCGCCCAAGCCGGTCCGGCACTAGTATCGCGTAACACCATATAATTCGCATTGTGTTGGGCCGGGTTCCGGAGTCTGCTCCGGCATGGCCAACCGATATAAAGTCACCCTGACGAAGGCGGAGAGGGCACAACTCACTGAGCTGGCCCGCAGCGGCAAATCCACGGCAGCAAAGTTCATTTACGCCCGCGCACTGCTGCTCTGCGACGCGGGCGAGCTGGGCGATCCGTGGACGGTGGCCGATGTGGCCTCGGCCTTGGGCGTGACCGCGCGCACGGTCGAACACCTCAAGCAGCGTTTTGTTGAGGAAGGTCTGGAGGCGGCGCTGGCGCGCAAGCCGCCCCGCAAGCCCCGCGAAGCCACGTTTGACGGGCAGTTCGATGCGCGCCTGACGGCCTTGGCCTGTTCGCGGGCCCCCGCGGGATACCAGCGTTGGACGGTACGGCTTTTGGCGGACAAACTCGTCGCGCTGAAGATCGTCGATGCCGTTTCCACCATGACCGTGCAGCGGTCGCTAAAAAAAACGAACTGCAGCCTCACCTGAGCAAATACTGGAAGATTCCGCCGGAGCAGGACGCGGCGTTTGTCGCCGCGATGGAGGACGTGCTGGAAGTGTATCGTTTGCCAGCCGATCCGCGCTTTCCGGTGGTTTGCATGGATGAATCGAGCAAGCAGTTGGTGGGCGAGGTGACGCCGCCGCTCCCGCTCGCCCCGGGGCGCGGCCAAATCCTGGATCACGAGTATGTGCGCCACGGGGTGGCCACGCTGTTTGTCGAGGTCGAACCGTTGGCCGGCCGCCGCCATGTCGAGGTGACCGAGCGGCGCACCCGGCAGGACTGGGCCCACTTTATCAAGGCTATGCTCGACGAGCGTTACCCCGCAGCGCTCAAGGTCCGCTTGGTCCTGGACAATCTCAACACCCACGATATCGCCTCGCTTTACGACACCTTCCCGCCGGCCGAGGCGCGCCGCCTGGCCGAACGGCTCGAAATCCATCATACCCCCAAGCACGGCAGTTGGCTGAACATCGCCGAGATCGAACTGAGCGCCCTCGCCGGTCAGTGCTTGCATCGCCGGATTCCGGACCTCGCGTCCATGCGGCGCGAGGTGGCGGCCTGGCAGCGGCACCGCAACCACCGCGGTGCTCCCATCAACTGGCGCTTCACCACCAAGGACGCCCGCATAAAACTCATCCGCCTTTATCCGAAACTTTAGCCGTTACTGGATACTAGCCCAAGGCTGGAATATTGCAAAACCACACGCACCGGCCGCGCCCGCGCCGGACAAGTTCTCACCCAACCGCACCTCTCTGCCTTTGCCTTGGACGAC
>CAJBES010000339.1 GCA_903952145.1 uncultured Opitutaceae bacterium
CCAGATAAGACGCCGTTCGCGACCACTGTATTCAACCGATTGTGAAAGGGGTGGCGTCCAGTGGTTCCATCATTTGTGCAGTCCAAGACCACGGTCGGCTGCAGCTCAGGCCGGTGCGCGGACTGGCCGGGGGCGATGGCGTAGTCCTACGCCATGAAATGGAGTTGGCGCGCCCCCGGAAGGGGCCCATGCATCCGGGCATGTTTTTCCGCCGAATTTCTGCGCTTATGGTCATGCTTGGCTGCCTGGTCGCACCGGTCCTGCGGGGCGGCGTTCCGCTCGATTACTATCTGCCCGCCGGCACGGTTTATGATCCGCAGGTGCCGACGCCCGAGCAGTTCTTCGGCTGGCAGGTCGGGGAATGGCATCTGCGCAGCGAGCTCGTCACCGCCTATCTCCGCGCCGTGGCCGCCGCCGCGCCCGACCGCGTGAAGTTCGAAATCGCCGGCCAGACCCACGAGCGCAAACCACTCGTCGTTCTCACCATCACGGCACCGGAAAACCACCGGAACCTTGAAAAGATCCGCGCCGAACATCTCGCATTATTCGCCCCGGCAAAGTCCGTCGCGACTGATCTGGCGCGCATGCCGGTGGTTGTCGACCTGGGTTACAGCATCCACGGCAACGAGCTGAGCGGGGTGAACGCGATGGTGCTCGTGGTCTATCATCTCGCCGCAGCCCAAGGCCCGGAGATCAACGCCCTGCTGCGACAGGCCGTGATCCTCGTCGAGGCGCAGCGCAACCCCGACGGCGGGGACCGCGCCGCCCAGTGGTTCAACCAGCACCGCTCCCTCAATGTGCCCTCTGCCGATCCAGTCGACCGAGAACACAACGAGGCCTGGCCGCGCGGCCGCTTCAACCACTACTGGTTCGACCCGAACCGCGACTGGCTGCCCTTGGTGCATCCCGAGGCACAGGTGCGGGCGGAGTTGTTCCATCACTGGCGGCCCAACCTGCTCACCGACCACCATGAGATGAGCTCCAACAATACCTATTTCTTCCAACCTGGCGCGCCCAATCGCGAAAATCCCAGTTCGCCCGCGCGCGTCCTCGAACTCACCCGCCGCATCGCGGCCTTCCACCAGCGCGCCCTCGACGGTTGCGGCGTGCTTTACTACACCGCACAGGGTTTTGATGACTTCTATCCCGGTAAGGGTTCCACCTACCCCGACCTGCACGGTTCCGTCGGCCTCCTGTTTGAGCAGGCCAGTGCGCGTGGCCACGTGCAGGAAACAGACAATGGTCTCCTGACCTTCTCGTTTGCGATCCGCAACCAGGTGCTCACTTCCTTCAGCACGCTCGAGGCCGCCCTTGTACTACGCCCCGAACTGTTGGCGTTGCAGCGCGATTTCGCAAAAACCACCGCCGAACTCGCCGCCCAGGCCAGGGTTTGCGCCTATGTCTTTGGGGACGATGGCGACCCGGCCCGGGCGTGGGCGTTGCTCGATCTGCTGGCCCGGCACCGCATTGAAGTGCGTCCGCTCCGTGAGGAAATCACCGCCGCCGGCCACACTTTCGTGCCCGGTTCCGCCTGGGTTGCGCTCACCCGGCAGGCGCAGTTCCGCTTGCTGACCGAGATGTTCATCCAGCGCACGGAGTTTGGGGACAATCTTTTCTACGACGTTTCCGCGTGGACGCTGCCGCTGGCGTTCAACCTGCCCTTTGCCGAGTTGGACAAGGCGCCCGCAGCGGGCGACGTGCTGGCTGGCGCCCCGGCGTTTCCTGCGGGAGCCCTGGTGGGCGGCCACAGCAATTACGCCTATCTGTTCAACTGGAACGGCTATTATGCCCCGCGCGCACTTTTGCGCCTGCAGCAGGCCGGCATCGCCGTGAAGGGCCTGACTGGGGCAGCCGTGGAGGTCCTGGCCGCTGACGGCACGCGTGCGCAGTTGGCACCCGGCGCCGTGCTGGTGCCCGTGGGCCTGCAGCCCGGGAAGGCTGCAGCCATTCGCGCGGTCATCGACCGCATCGTCCGTGAGGATGCGGTCACGGTTTACGGCTGCGCCACGGGCCTCACACCTGCCGGCGTGGACTTGGGCAGCGCCTCGTTCGTGCCACTGGCCCAGCCGAAGGTCGCGCTCATCACCGGGCAAGGTGCGGACGCGCAGGCCATCGGGGCCGCGTGGCACGTGCTCGATCAACGTCTCGGCCTCACCCCGACGCTATTGGATCTCGCGCAACTCGGGCACGCCGAACTTGCCCGTTACAACGTCATCCTGTTTGCCGACGGTGCCTACGAGGATGAGGTCAGTGACGCTACCGTCACGGCGTTGAAGCGCTGGGTGCGCGAGGGCGGCACGCTGGTGCTGACGGGCCGCGCCATGCAGTGGGCGGCGAAGAAGGAATTCGCGGCGCTGGAGTTCGTCGCGGCCGGTTCACCCGCCGCCGAGGCGAATGGCATGGCGAAGGCCGGGAGTCCCAAGCCGGAGCCACCCGCACGGCAGCCTTTTGGTTCAGCCGCCGACCGCGAGGCGCTCAAGCTGGTGTCGGGCGCAATCTTCGCCGTGTCGATCGATCCCACGCATCCGCTGGGCTACGGTTTCAACGGCGATCACCTCGCGTTCTGCCGCACCAACACGATCATCCTCAAACCCGCCAAGTCGCCCTACGAGACGCCCGCCGTCTACACCACCGCTCCGCTCCGGAGTGGTTACGCCTCCGAGGACAACCAGAAGCTCATCGCCAATTCCGCCGCCGTGGTCGCGCTGGCCAGCGGACGCGGGGCCATGGTGGCGCTGCCCGACGACCCGAATTTTCGCGGCTTCTGGTATGGGGGCAACCGCGTGTTCTTCAACGCGCTCTTCTACGGTCGCGCCATCACCGCCATCCGCAGCAGGGGCGAGGGCAGCGACGCCGCCAATTGAGATCCCGGCCGGTCGCCTGATGGCGTAGTTTTACGCCAAAGCGGCCGCTTGCCGTCGGGCCGCGTCTTGCGCATGGCTCGGATATGTCGCGCTTGTTTCTGACGCTCACCACCCTGGTCCTGCTGCACGCCGTGGTCTTTGCTGGACCGCTGCCCGTGGGCCCGGCGCAGGTGACGCTGGATGTCGGCCTGCCGCTCGAAGTGTTCACCTACAAGCCCCCGACCTATACCGATGGACCGCTGATCGTGGTGTTTCACGGCGTGCAGCGAAATGCGGAGGATTACCGCAATTTTGCCATCACCCTCGCCGAGCGTTTCGGTGCGATCATCGCGGCCCCGCGCTTTGACAGGGAACGCTTTCCCACCGAGGCGTATCAACGCGGCGGCGTCACGAAGGCTGGCCGCGTGCAGCCCCGCGAAGCGTGGACCTTCACCCTTGTGCCCGAGCTCGTGGCACAATTGCGGGCGGCGGAAGGCCGGCCGCAATTGACCTGCTATTTCATCGGACACTCTGCGGGCGGACAGTTTCTCGTGCGGATGATGGCGTTGGCCGGTGCGCAGGGGGCCGTGCGCGTGGTCGCGGCCAATCCGGGCTCCCATCTCTTTCCCACCCGCGATGCGGACTACGGCTACGGTTTTGGCGGCCTGCCCGGTCCGCTCTCGGACGATGACGCGGTCCAGCGCTACCTTGCCGCACCGCTGACCCTTTACCTCGGCACCAACGACATTGATCCCAACTATGAGAGTCTGGACCGCAGCCCCGGGGCGATGGCGCAGGGCCGCTTCCGCTACGAGCGTGGTCTGGCCTGCTTCGCTGCCGCCCAGAAGCTGGCGCGCGAACGGGGTTGGGTTTGCAATTGGCGCAAGGTGGAGACCTCAGGCCTCGCGCACGACGCTGCGCGGATGTTCGCGGCCCCCGAGGCGCAGACCGCCCTCTTCGGGGCGGACGGCAAATGACCCCGCGGCTTTTCCGCATGCAAAAAATAAAAATCGCCCAGTTCGGCCTCGGTCCCATCGGCCTGGCATCCCTCAAACTGGCAGCCCAGCAGCCTTGGATGGAAATTGTCGGCGCGGTGGACCAGGATCCTGCCAAAGCCGGCCGTTCGCTGGCGGACTTCGCGGGACTTGAGGCGCTCCGCGGGATCAAGGTCGAGGCCGGACTCGATGAGCTCCTGCAGTTAGCCCGGCCCGATGTGGTTTTGCACACCGCCTCCTCCAGCGCGGTGGCCTCGCTGCAGCAACTGCGGCCGGCTCTCGAACTGGGCATCGCCACGGCCTCAACCTGCGAGGAACTCATCTTTCCCGCGCTCAGGTTTGCCGCCGCCGCGCGCGAGGATGACGCGCTCTGCCGCCGGTCGGGGGCCCGGGTCGTCGCCACCGGCGTGAACCCGGGCTTTGTCATGGACGTGCTGCCCATCTGCCTGACCGGTGTCAGCCGTTCGGTGGACAGCATCCTGGTTGAACGCGTGGTCGACG
>CAJBES010000340.1 GCA_903952145.1 uncultured Opitutaceae bacterium
CACGAGCGCAACGGATCGCCGCCACATCAACCCCAGGGCGACCAGCGCCACCCCAAGAAACAAGGGCAGCGCCATCGCCACTCCGGCCTGGACTGGAAATCCCAGCCCATACGCCGCCACCTCGCCCAGCACTCCCAAGAGCGGATGCTCCGGCCCGCCCCCAATTTCCATGTGCCGCACGAAACCGGCGTAATACGCCGCGAAAAACAACCAGGACGGCAGCTGCCAGCAGGCGGCCCGCCACAGTTGTGCCCGCGTTGGCGCCCGTGCCCGGATGACCTCCCCCACCGTCCAAACCGCGCCGGCCAGCATCACCTGCACGGTGGCGAGGTGCGACAGCAGTCCCAACACACAAGCCAGACCGTAAACCGCCGCCCACCCGCCCCACCGCGGCCCGGACGCATGCAACAGGGCGTGGAATGCCAGCAGGCTGAACGCCACGGCTGGCGCGTAGCCACGGGCCTCGGACGAATAATGAATCAGGAGGTAGGACCCGCCAACCAGCACGGCCGTGAACAATGCGGCGGCATTGGCGCGGCCCTCCGCCTCCTCCGGGTGCAATTGCTGAAATTGCCGGCGGGCGATCAGGGCGGCCAGCCAGACAGTGGCACTGCCGGCCAACCACGAAAGCAGCCGGTAGCTCCACCCGGCCCCCGCGGGCCCTACCAGATAAAGATAAAGCGAATTAAGCGGGTGATTGTTATCGTGCTGGAGCTTTGTGAATATCTCCACCGGTGACTTGATCGCCTCCACCAGTTTGAGCGACCAGAGCTCGTCCAACCACAGGTCGTTGAACATCCCACCCAAGCGCACCAGGGCGAAGGCGATGACGAGTCCCCCCAGCACCAGGCCGAATCCCCTGCCCGCCGGATGCGCCGGGGGCTCCGTCTGACGGGCGGAGGCTTGCGGGGCTGGGGCACTTTTTTTCATTCCGGCGCTTTCGATCTACTGGACCCAAAATCACCCACGGAGGAAACTTAAATTGCAGGTCCCGGGGGCGCCGGGGCCAGGCCCTCACCCTCGAAGATCGCGACGATCGAAAACAGGTTCGGCCACGCCTGCGCGATCACGGGCCAGCGTCCCCGGCCCAAGGCCGGACCGGTGTGGTGTTCGCGGATGATTTTCATCCCATGGGTGCGGCAGAATCCGCGAAAATCCGTCACACTGAGGTGGTGGATGTGACCGGTGCTGTACCAATCGTAGCCGAAGATCATCGGTTTAGGCATGCGGCCGTGCAGCAGCAGATCGAGCCGGTTCGGCAGGTAGGCAAAGTTGGGAAAACTCACGATCTGGCGCCTGGCGATGCGTTGCATCTGCGCCAGCAGCACCTCCGGATAGGTGACCATCTGCACGGTCACGTTGCACACGGCGTAGTCGAACTGCCCGTCACCATACCCGGCATAGCTCGCCGCCTGGTCGATGGCCGCCACGCGCGCATTGAGCCCGTGCCGCCGGCAAAAATCCACGCCCGTCGGTGCCAGGTCCAGTCCCTCGCACTCCACGCCCTTTTGCTCCTTGAGCAATTTCATCAACGACCCGTTGCCGCAGGCCAGGTCGATGACCTTGGTGCCAGGCGTGATCCAGTCCGCGATGGTGTGAAACTCGGCCCGCGTGTGAAACTGCCAGTCCGTGTAGTCGTAGTTGCGGTTGTCGTTCATCGCGCGGTCACGTTCAGGGCGCGTCGCCGCCCCGGCAAGGGTGAAGCGACCCAGCTATTTCGCATATTTTTCCGCGAGCGCGGCGACGGTCTGCCGGATTTTCGCGCGCAGCTCTGGCGGGCCCACGACCTCCGCCGCCGCCCCCCAGCCGAGGATCCACTGCTCCACTTCCTCCAAGGCGCCCAGCCGCAGCTTCAGTTCCAGCCCGCCGCCCGGCAACTCGCGCGTCTCCTGCGACTCGTGCCATTCGCGCTCGCGGACCCGCTCCGCGGCCGCCGTGGTAAACCGGATCACCACGCGCCAGTCGCCCGCGCCGCCGAGCACCCCCAGCGCCTTGGCAAAAAACTTCTCCGGCGAGAAATCCGCCGGGCGCTTGAATGCCGTCTTGGTTGCCGTCACACCAGTGATGCGTGTCAGCGCAAAGGTCCGCAACGCACCCCGCTCCGGATCGAAGGCAATGAGATACCAGAGGTTTTCCCGATTGGCCAAATGATAGGGGTGCACACGCCGCGCCGCCGCCTGCCCGGCGCCCGGCTTGCGGTAGTTGAAGGTGACCTCTGTCTGGTGCAGCACGGCCGCGCTCAGGGCGTTGAACACCACAAGGTCGGTCCGCCCCAGCCCGATGTTCTTGAACGACACCGTGCGCAACTCGTCCGCGGGCGAGAAGGAAATCCGGTCGCGCAAACCGCCGGCCAGTTTCCCGAAGGCCACCTCCAGCTGCCGGTGAAACGGCGTGCCGCGGTATTGCTCCAGCGCCCGCTGCGCCACCAGCAGCGCCAGCAGTTCACCCTCCGTCACGTTGACCGTGGGGAAGGCATTCACCGGCTGCGTGTAGCGGTAGGCGGAGATTTGCGCGTCAAATTCGATCGGCAGGTCGAGCCGGTCGCGCATGAAGGCAATGTCGCGCACGATGGTCTTGCGCGACACTTCCAGGGTTTTCACGAGCTTCGTGCAGTTGATGAGCGCGCCACGCCGCAGCTCGTCGTGAATCCGGAGCATCCGTTCGAGCGGCGGGCGGGAAAGCTGCACCTTGGGGGTCATGCCAAAGAATCTGCACATTTTTTAGGCTGGGCCAAGCAATGTCCCACCCTCCCGGTTAATCTGGGCGCATGATCCTCACCCGCCGCCCCATGAAAACTTCCCTCCCCCTCGCCCTCAACTGGTCGCACTTCGGCGAACTCCACCGCGTCACCCCGTGGCCCGATGTCCGCTTCGAACGCCTCTACGGTAACGACTGGCTGCCCCTCAACACCGACTGCGACCTGCTCGCCGCCGCCTCGGTCGCCTGCCGCCACCGCGACTGGCAGCCCTACCTCGAATTCGTGCCCGCCGAGGTGCGGACCTTTTTGCTGGGTTTTTCCTTCGCCCGCATGGAGGCGCTGCAAGTCGTGGCCCGCTGCCCTGAGTTGGTGCCCGCGCTCATCGAGACCCCGGCACTCACCGCCTTCGTGGCCGCCCATGTCGGCCTGCGCGGCACCGCCAACCCTTGCTGGGCGGAAATCAACGCCGTGCATGAGCGCAGCGGCGTCTACGGCGTGCTGGAGTGGCTGGGCCTGCCCGCCTCGCGGCAGACGCTGACCATCCTGTGCCACCTCGAATCGCCGGACCTGCCCCGGCGTTTTCTGGAACCGCTGCGCACGCAACTCTGGGAGCCGCGGACCATCTTCGCGCTGCAGCGCATGCCCGCCATCACCGACCGCGACCTCGCCGTCCACTGCCAGGCAGTCGCGGCGTGAGGTGCCGGAGGATTTGAACCACTGATAGGATTTCACCAATGGGTGAAATCCTTGGTCGGAAGCTTCGGCTGATCGCCTGCGCGGAAGCTGTGGGACCCGCCAATCGCGGGTGGTCTTAAGATGGATGAAGGGCGGGGATTGGTTGGCACGAAACTCACTGCGCAGGCAATTAACCGGAGCCGCACCTTGCAGAGTTCGCCCATTGGCGGAATCACATTAGCGGTTCAACCGCCTGGTCTCACAGCGCCCGCGCCATCTGCCACTGGGCCAGCTCCCGACGTTGCAGACCGGCGCCGGTGATCCATGACCCGAGTTCCTCCGGCCAGAGGGCGCTCATCCGCCACTCGGTCGCCGGATGCCGGGCCATCACCGCATGCAACAAGCGCACCGCCCGGACCTCGCGATCTCCATCGCCGTCCACCGCCAGTGCCCGGATCGTCACCTGCAGGCCCGCGGGATTTACGAGCGCAACCCAGGCGCCGTCGAGGGCGTAGCCCACCGCCGGCGGGGTCAACTGGGCGATGGTTTCACCGGACAGTTGCCACGGCCAGCCGACGGCTTCCTGCCGCACCAGCGCGGCTGCCACCGACCGCAGGTCCGCCTCGGCCAGCGCCGGCACCGCCACCAGGCCAGCCGGGGGAGGGCCGGCAAACCCCACCAGCCGGCGGACCGACTGAAATCCCACGGCCTCGTAGAGTCGCACCGCCGCGACATTGGAATCGATGACCTCAAGCACCATGCGGCGGTCGCCACGCGCCTTGGCTTCCGCGATCAGATGCTCCATCAGCGCCCGCCCGACTCCGCACCGCCTTGCCGCCGGCAGCAAGGCCATGCCCGCCACGCGACTGGTCCAACCCCGCCGCGCAACCAAGGCCGCCCCCGCGGGCTGCCCGTTCGTAAATACCACGCAGCTGGCGCTGAAATCGATGCTGTCCAACCGCGCTGCCTGCCAAAGCAGCGACTCGGAGAATTGGACCTGAACCGTGTAATCCGCAAAGACACGGTTAAGCAGTACACCGGTTGGCTGCAGGCCAAAGGTGCCGACGGGAAAAAAATCGAGGGCCATGCCAATAGCTAAAATCAACGGCCGACCGGGTCCAAGCCCAACCTGACCGGCTTGGAGCCACGGAACCTGCACAGCCTGCCCTACTTTCAGCCTCTTCCGACAGGGGAATCGCTCCCAACCTGTCACGGAGTCTGCATCATGATGATCGCCCGGTCATCCTTAGCCGGGGTGATTTCACGAGCGGGTTGAGCCGAAGGTTTGGCGCGAGGTTCCTTTTTCAAGGTTTCGCGCTGGGTCGCCCAATGGTTCTTCGTGCGGTGCAACCACGCATCGAGTTCATCGAAGCCGGCAGGATTGACCGAGAACACCCGGCGCTGTCCCTCCGCCCTCACCTTGATCAGCTTTGCCTCCCGCAAGATCTTCAGGTGCTGCGAGATGGCGGGCGCACTCATATCAAATTCCTCCACGATCTCACCCGCCGTGTACTCCTCCACCGCGAGCAGTTCCACAATACGGCGACGGGTGGGATCGGCCAAGGCTGACAAACTAAGCATGGCTTTAGTTTAATGTATTACTTAATTAAGCAATACATAAATAATCGCGTGTAAAATATTCCAGTAAAGGGTAAGCCTTGAGCCAGCCGGTCAGACTACACTGGGTTGAATTGGGTTAGCAGCATCTCCGCCCAGCGCTCGTTGGCCTGACGGGTGCGGCCGGCGTTGTGCGGCGTGTGCACGACATTGGACCGACCCAGCAGCGGGTCGTCGGGCGGGAGCGGTTCGGTATCGAATACATCAGCCGCCAGCGCCAGTTCATCGGCCAGAACACGCCGGCGCAGCGCGGCCATGTCACAGATCCCGGCGCGCGTGACAAGGACCACCAGTGTCCCGCGGGGCAGCGCCGCGATGTGCGCGGCGGTCACCAGGCCGCGGGTCTGCTCGGTGCACGGCAACATCGGTACGAAAATCTCGGCGTCGCGCCCAAGCCGATCGAGGTGGTGTTCACGGTGCGCACCGCTGCGGTGGAAGGACGGTTCGGTCGCAAAAGGATCCCACGCCGCAACGTTGGCGCCCAGAAAGTGACAGAAACTGGCATAACGGCTGGCAATGTTGCCGGCGCCGACGATGCGCACGCGCTTGCCCTCAAGGGTGCCGCACGTAAATCGCGGATCGTCGCCAAACTGTTGCCCGCGCGCACCGGGCCGGCCGCTGCCGCCGGGCGGTGAGTAGTCCCACGGCACCTGGGAGGTCAGCAGCGCATGATGGGTTTGTGGAATTCGTCGCAACGCCCCGAGCGTGAGTGCCAGACCGTACTCGGCCACCGACTGACCCCAAAATCCCTCCGAGATGTGCCGGATGACCCGCACCCCCCGCGCTTCCAGCGCGGCGAGAACGACCGCATGCTCCGTGCTCTCGCCGGTGTAGCCACCCTCGTTCCAGGCGATTTCACGCAATTGCGGCAGCCTTGCCACGCACATCGCAGTGAGCGGCACATCGAGCAGCAGGAGCCGCGTGATGGTGGCGGGAGCGTTGAGCACGCCGGCGGCCGGCCGTTCGTCCGTGGCGGCAAGCCGCGCAAACTCCACCGGACCCTGCGCGGCCCAGAGCTGGTGTGCATGGTCGGCCGCGAAAGGCCAGACCGCGTCAAAGCGCGGATGGACGAGGATCGCTGATTTCATCAACACAGAAAACTAACCCTGTTTTCCGTTCACGAACACCAAATACATGTTCGCATCCTTGCTGGTGCCGTTACCTGCACAGATGTGGACAGTTCAGCCGCGAGTCAGCACCCGAACGCAGGATCAAGGGCGAGGCGAAAGTAGTCGCGGGCGTTGGCGAAGCAGATGTTTTTCACCATGCCGCCGACGTGCGCGGGGTCGTCGGGCAGCTCGCCGCGCTCCATCTGCACGCCGAGCAGGTTGCACAACACCCGGCGGAAATACTCGTGACGCGTGTAACTGAGGAAGCTGCGCGAGTCGGTCAGCATGCCGACGGAGCGGCTGAGCAGGCCGAGGTTGGCGAGCGCGTTCATCTGCCACTCCATCGCCTCCTTCTGGTCCAGGAACCACCAGCCGCTGCCGAACTGGATCTTGCCGGGCACGGAGCCGTCCTGAAAGTTGCCGGCCATCGTCGCGAAGGCGTAGTTGTCGGAGGGATTGAGGTTGTAGAGCACGGTGCGGGGGAGCTCGCCGGTCGCGTCGAGCGCGTCGAGGTAGCGGCCGAGTGCGCGGAGCTGCGGGAAGTCGCCGATGCTGTCGAAGCCGGTGTCGGGCCCGAGCGCCTTGAGCAGGCGGGTATTGTTGTTGCGGAGCGCCCCGAGGTGAAGCTGCTTTGTCCACCCCTGCGCGGCGTCCCAGCGGCCGAACTCGAGCATAAGGTAGGAGCCGAACTTGGCCCAGTCGGCGGGTGACGCAGCCTTGCCCGCGCGGGCGGCGTCGAAGATATCCACCGCCTCCCCGTGTGTGCAGGGCTCGGCCAGCGCGGTCTCCAGGCCGTGGTCGGACAACCGGCCGCCGGTGGCGTGAAAGTCGCCGTGACGCTTTTTCAGCGCGGTCAGCAGGTCGTCGAAGGTCTTGATGGGCGACTTCGCCTCGCCGGCGAGCTTCTCGAGCCAGGCATTGTAGGCGGCAGGGGCGTTCACGCCGAGCGCCTTGTCGGGACGGAAGGTCGGGTAGACCTTGGTCTTGATGCCGAGCTTGGCGATGCGGGCGTGGTCGGTGAGCGGGTCGGCCGGGTCGTCGGTCGTGCAGATGACAGCGACCTTGTTGGCCGCGAGGATGTCGTGGATGCGCATGCCGGCCAGCTTCGCGTTGGCCTGTTTCCAGATGGCGTCGGCCGACTTCGGGCTGATGATGTCGTCGATGCCGAAGTAACGCTGCAACTCGAGGTGCGACCAGTGGTAGAGCGGGTTGCCGAGGGTGTGCGGCACGGCGGCGCACCAGGCGTCGAACTTCTCGCGCGGGGTGGCGTCGCCGGTGCAAAGGAGCTCGGGCACACCGTTGGCCCGCATCGCCCGCCACTTGTAATGGTCGCCACCAAGCCAGATCTCGGCGAGGTCGGCGAACTGATGGTTGTCGGCGATCAGTTTCTGCGACAGGTGACAGTGGTAGTCGAAGATCGGCTCGGCCTTGGCGAAGTTGTGATACAGGTCGCGGGCCGCGTCGGTCTGCAGGAGGAAATCGTCGTGAATGAAGGGTTTCATGGGGGAAGTAGCGAGTTGTGGGTAGCGGGTAGCAATCAGGTCGGATTCGAGAACTGGGAGTCGATGCTCGCTACTCACTACCCGCTACTGTCAGCGGCTGATGTCGTTGAGCATCGCGTCGAGTGTAGCGTAGCTGTCGAGCAGCTTGCTGGTCGCGGCGCAGCGTTCCCTGGTCGCCAGGCCGGTGTTCTCCGCGAGAAAGATGAGATAGGCCGCAATGCGCTTGGAGAACAGCAGGCGGGCCTCGGGGCTGACGGCATAGAAGCGGGCGCGCTGCTGGTAGCCGGCGGGAGTATGGTCGCCGAGGGCGGACTTCTCCGGCCGGCCGTGGGCGGCGAGCACGTAGAGGAAGTTATATTCGAAGAAGATCATGTGCTCGGCCGAGGGCGGCAGCGCCTCGAGGGCGGCGCGGCAGGTGGCGGGCGAGGCGAAGACCTCGACCGGTTGGCCCACAGCGGAGAGCGACGTGGCGACGAAGATGCGGGCCATCTTCTGCTCGGTGGCGTCGGCGCTGAACGCGCCGGTGACGGCCATGTCGAGGGTGAACTTATACCAGTCGCGCCAGAGCGCGGCGTCGGCGGGGTGCTTTGACTGGGACAGCGCCACGCCCATCTCGTAGGTGTAGCGGCCGCTGGTCTTGATCTCGAGCGCGCTGCCCGTGACCTGGCCCATGACCTGGTAGTTCTCGGCGGATTTGCCGGAGCCGGAGTGGAAGCCGATGCTCACACCAAATTTTTTGCACACATCCCATTGCTTCTGGATGAGCGCACGGAGGGCGGCGTTGTCCGGATAGGGTGAGTTTTTCTGAAAGCCGAAGGCGGGCGCCACAAAATTGACGGGCATGCCGAGCGTCTCGCAAAGCGCGAGCATGATGGCAGTCGTCTCAGGCGTGGTGAGGCCGGGCAGTTCGTCGATGGAGAGCTCGCGCAGGTAGGTGCGGCCGACGGTCGTGGTGAAGGCGGTGGCGCGGGCGGCGGCGTATTTCCCGTCGCGGCGCTTCATCTTGAGCAACGACGGCCAGACGGTAACGAGCAGCTGGTTGAAGGCTGCGTCATCCAGCTTCAAGCCAGCCGCGGCCACGCGGGTGCGGGTTTTTTGCACGATGTCCGCCGGGATGTCCGCCAGTGTTGCCGGCTGGTTGAGCGCGAGCTCGGGCGAGAGGTCGAAGGTGATATAGCTCGCGAGCAGGCAGCCGCGGACGAGGGCGTCCTCGCGGCGGTCGAACTTGCCACCGATGGGCTGGTGGTCGGCGTTGAAGGACCAGGCGATCTTGCGGTGGTGGAAGCCGGTCTTGAGCTTGGAGAGCACACAGCCGTGGCTCATGCCCTCGACGCTCTGGCCCTGGTGGCCCTCGGGGACGTTGGTGCCGATGAATGGGAATGGCACGGTGTCGAGGTGGCCGGAGAGCATCGCGTCGACGTCGTAGACGAGCTCGCGCGGGATGGAATTCTGGTTGGCGGTGAGGCCGAGTTCGAGCGCGCTCATCGTCCACTCGACCGCCGGCCAGTGCAGTGTGGTGAAACGCGCGCCGACGCCGAGCGTGCTGCGGCCGAGTTGCGCCCCGCCGGTCGGAAAGATGGTCGAACCGGCGTCGTGCTCCTGAATCAGGTTTTTCAGCTTGAGCAGGTTGGCCCACGTGGCCGGGAAGGCCGCGCGGCCGGGTTTCGTCAGCACACCCTCCGCCAGAACCTGGCTCGGGTCAGGAAGGGTCGTTGACTCCAATCGCCACGCACAATCGCCGGTCGCCTGGTGCTCCACCAAGGTCCAGATCCCGGCGGCGGTCGCAAACCGGGATTTATCGTGGAAGGTTAGACCGATCGCAGAGGAGTGCGCCAAGGCCGGCGCGAGCGCCGGCCAATCGAGGCAAAAGTCGGGTGAGATGCAGGGATTCTGCGCGATGCGCAGGTTGTTTTTCAGGAGGAAGGCATTGATGGGGGACATGAGAGGATGCAGGACTGCATGCAGGGCTTGCGTTAGCCGCAGCACGCCACAAGCGACGGCCCTGCGAGATTACGGTTAGATCGTCATCGCGTGGTAGCCGCCATCGACGATGAGCTCCTCGCCGGTGATGAAGGAGCCGGCGGCGTCACCCGCCAGCAGGAGCGTGGCGCCAATGAGTTCACGGGCCTCACCGAAGCGCTTCATCGGCGTATGGCCCATGATGCTGGCCACCCGGTCGGGGGTGAGCACCTTCTTGTTTTGCTCCGCCGGAAAGAAACCCGGCACGAGGACATTGACGCGCACCCGGTGCGGCGCCCATTCACGGGCGAGGTTGAGCGAGAGGTTGTGCACGGCACCCTTCGTGGCCGAGTAGGTGAAGACGCGCGAGAGCGGCATGACTGCCGCCATGGAGCCGAGGTTGATGATGGAGCCACCCTGGCCGGCCGCGACGAGATGCCGGCCGAAAACCTGGCAGCCCAGAAACACCGCCTTGAGGTTCACGCGCACGATGCGGTCGAACTCCTCCTCGGTGATGTCGAGGAAGGGCGTGGCGGAGTTGATCCCCGCGCCGTTGACGACGATGTCGATGCGGCCGGATTTTTGCAGGACGGCATCACGCAGGCCCTCCAGTTCGGCCTTGCTGGAAGCCTCGGCGGCATGAAACCAGGCCTTGCCGCCGGCCGCGGCGATCCGGTCGACCCGAACCCTGGCCTTGTCGGCGTTGCGGCCGACGAGGACAACCTCGGCCCCGGCGCCGGCGAGGCCTGCGGCCATCGCGCCGCAGAGTTCGCCGGTGCCGCCGATGACGACCGCCACCCTGCCAGTGAGACCGAAGAGTTGTTCGAGGTAGGAGCTCATGAGTGAAAAGAGAATGGAGTTGGGTGAAGCTTCATCATAGCGGGAAGGCCGGGTCATGCATACACGATATCACGAAAAAGAGTTTATATTTTGCGAAGAGCCGTTTAAGCATCGCCTTGGAATCAAGCCAGCCATCCCCCATCCATTTTGACCACGGATTACAGGCATGCATGGAAAAAAGTTGCCGCAGGTGGAGCGGGTTGCCCCAACATGCCGGCTTGGAACAGCTGCAGCCCGCTCCACCCAACCTGAACTTGATTCGTAACCCAGCCAATCTGTGGCCAACCCATCCCGAGGCCTGCCCCCACCCCGCCGCATCGCGGTTTACCTCTCGCTCGCGACCGAGCACGGGCGGGGTATTTTACGGGGGATCGCGCGCTTTTTTCACCAGCGACCCGAGGTCACGGTGCTCAAGTTCAGCGATCCGCGGACCTACGACACCGCGGCGCTGCGCCGGCTGAAACTCGACGGCATCATCGCGCGCGTGGCGACGCGATGCAATGAGACCGCACTCACCTCGCTGGGCCTGCCGGTCGTCAACGTCTCCGGGCAGGTCCCCACGCCCCGCCTGCCGTTGATCAACACCGATGACCTGCGCGTGGGGCAGCTCGCGCTGCGTCACCTGCACGGACGTGCCTACCGCCACTTCGCCTATTGCGGCAACACCACGCACCTCGGCTCGGTGCTGCGCTACCGCGGCTTTTGCGCCGAAGCGCGCGCCTTGGGCGTGCACGCCGCCATCCCGCGACACATCCTGCCCCGGGGCGACCAGAATGCGCCCTACCCCGATGCGCCACGGATCCGGCTGGCCGCGTGGCTCAAAACCCTGCCGCGGCCCATCGGCCTGCTCGGGTTCACTGATCGCGTCGCCCTTGAGCTCGACGAGGCCTGCGCACGCATCGGGTTGCGGGTGCCCGAGGATGTCGCCATCCTTGGTGTGGGCAATGATCTTGCGCGTGTGGAGTTCGCCCATGTCGCCTTGACCAGCATCCAGCTCAACACGCAGCAGATCGGGCTCCTCGCGGCGGAGACGCTGCAGGCGATGATGGATGGCCGGCGCGTGGCGCCCGAGGAGATTCTGGTCAGCCCACAGAAAATTGTGACGCGCCGCTCGACCGACCGGTTCGCGGTGGATGACGAGGTGGTGGCGCTTGCACTCGACCATATGCGCGAACACGTGGGCAACACCATCTACGTGGAGGAGGTGGCCCGGGCGGCTGGTGTGGCGCGGCGTGTGCTCGAACTGCGTTTCCGCGCCGCGCTCGGCACCTCGGTCTATGCCGAGGCGCAACGACTGCACTTCGAGAACGCGCTCGAACTCATGCCCGAGCCGGGGTTGACGCTCGGCGAAATCGCCTACGCTTCCGGTTTCGAAAGCCCGTCCGTCTTCGCCTCGGCCTTCCGGCGCCGCTTCGGCGTCACGCCTTCAGCTTATCGCGCCCAACTCGCGCCCACCCGGTTGTGAGCATCACGGTGAATCACGGCATCCGCCGGCGGTCCATGCGAACGGCCGGCCTAGCTTCGGCTTCTTGTCACCCGGCGACTGCCCAACAAAGATCCCCCGGCTGACGGCCACGGGCCTTTGCCTGTTCGGCACCGGTCGGATCGCGCGCAGCGCGACCAGGTGTTTTCTCAACGGCGGAGACGAAAATTTTGGAAGCAACCACAGAGAAAATGGCTGGGCACGGATGCGGTCTGCGAGAAACACAAAAGCAAGGCCGGCAGCATTGTCAGCCCTGCCATGTCCCCGATTTTGCCAGTCGATTGCCCTCGGGGTTCGGCTCCAGCAATAATATTGAAGTATTAATGTCTTAAATATTTTTTCTAAAAAAGTGCCATTTATTTTGGTTCCCGGTTCTTCCCCCGAAGGCAAATGTCGTAAACAATCACGCCTCTCCGCCTTCGCCGGCGGGCTGGCCTACCAGCCATGAAATCAACGCTCCAAGGCCTCGCCGTGGGGGTCCTGCTTCTCACCAGCGCATGCGCCGGCCTGGCCCGCGCGGCCGCCGATTCCGCCCGCCTGCCGGCTCCAACCGACAGTCTTGAGGTTACCTGGACCAGCCCCGGCACCAACGCCGCCGGTTCGATGCCGCTGGGCAATGGCGACATCAGCGTCAACGCCTGGGCCGAGACCAATGGCGACCTGCTGCTCTACATCGGCAAGTCCGACTCCTGGGACGGCAACGGACGGCTGTTGAAACTGGGCCGCCTGCGGCTGCATTTTTTGAACCACCCGTTCGCCGCCGCCAATCCTTTCCGCCAGACGATGCACGCGGACCGCGGCGAGATCACCATCGAGGCCGGACCGGCCGGTGCGCAACTGCAGATACGCATCTGGGTGGATGCCAACCGGCCGGTCGTCAGGATTGAGTGCGAATCGGACCGGAACCTGGAGGTGGAGACCCGGCTGGAATTGTGGCGCACCACCAGCCGTGAACTACCGGAAGTGGAGGACCACAGCCCGACCGGAAAGCGTTCCGCCAGCGAACTCACCAAGGTCACGCCCGACACGATCCTGGACGCGGCCGATGCCCTGGCTTGGGCGCATCGCAACGAGCATTCCGTCTGGGCCGGCACATTGGAACTGCAGGGCCTTGGTCGCATGGTGCCACAACTCCGGGATCCCCTCCGGGGCCTGACCTCGGGCGCCCTCGTCCGCGGTGCCGCCTTGCAGCGCGCGGACCGGACCAAGCTCCAATCCAAGGCCCCGGGCAAAAGGTTCACGATCAGCGTCCATCCACTGGTGGCCCAGACCGCATCGGCGGCCGAATGGCTGGCGCTGGTCGGTAAGCAGGCGGATGCCAGCGACGTGATGGCACCGAACGCGGCCCGCGCCGCACACCAGGCCTGGTGGCAATCATTCTGGCAGCGCAGTCACATCGTGATTTCAGGCTCACCGGAGGCCGCCAAGGTCACCCAGGGCTACAATCTCCAGCGCTTCCTGCAGGCCTGCGCAAGCCGCGGCCGGTTTCCCATGAAATACAACGGCTCGCTGTTCACCGTGGACGGCACCCGCGGGGCGGCCCTGGCCGCCGTCCCCGTGCCCGAGGTCTACGACGCCGACTACCGCATGTGGGGCGGAGGCTACTGGTTCCAGAACTGCCGCCTGATCTACTGGCCGATGCTGATGGCAGGCGATTTCGATCTCATGCAGCCGTTCTTCCGGCTGTACCGGGACATCCTGCCCTTCGCCGAGGCCCGCACGCGGATTTATTACGGCCACGACGGGGCGTTTTTCCCCGAGGCCTTCACCTTCTGGGGCAGCTATCTGAATATCCATTATGGGTATGACCGCACCGGGCGGACCGTTTCGCCCTCGGATGTGATCGCCGCGGTCCAAGGCCGCCAGTCGCAGGAACCGCCGAAGCCCGGTGACGTGGCCAACACCTACATCCGCAGCTACTGGCAGGGCGGCATCGAGCTGCTCGGGATGATGGCCGACTATCACGCCCTGACGCAGGACGAAGAGTTTCTGCACCAAACGCTGCTGCCCATGGCCCGGCCGATCCTGCGCTTCTATCGCGACCATTACCCGCAGCGCGACGACCAGGGCAAGATGGTGATCAAGCCTTCGCAGGCCCTCGAGACCTGGCAGATTGCGGTCAATCCCCTCCCCGAGGTCGCGGGCCTGCGCTGGGTCAACGATGCGTTGCTGCAAATCGCCGCGCTCCCGGAGCCAGATCGCAAGGCCTGGACGGAATTGCGTGAACTGCTGCCGCCGCTGCCCTCCCGCGTGGAATATTGGAACAAGAAAAAATACCTGGTGCCGGCGCTGCAGTATGACGTCCTCGGCAACAGCGAAAACCCGGAGCTCTACGCGATCTTCCCTTATCGACACTTTGGAGTCGGCAAACCGGAGCTGGAGGTGGGACGGGAAACCTACGCCCGCCGTCTGAACCCCGGTACCGGTTGCTGGCGCCAGGATTCCATTCAAGCCGCCCTGCTGGGACTGACGGACGAGGCGAAGCGTGACGTCGTGGCCAACTTCAACGGCCAGCATCCAAACTTCCGCTTCCCTGCCATCCTTGGGCCCAATTTCGACTGGATTCCCGATCACGATCACGGCGGCGTGGCCATGATCGCGTTACAACGGATGCTGCTCCAGACCGAAGGCCGGAGAATACTCCTGCTGCCCGCCTGGCCCAATGATTGGGACGTGAGCTTTAAGCTCCACGCCCCGCAGCAGACCGTCATCGAATGCGTGTACCGCGCCGGCCAAATCCAATCCTTACAAGTCACGCCGGAATCCAGGCGCCAGGATGTGGAAATCATGCTTCCCGCCGCCGCCCCAGCCATGGGGGTGAATTAGGGCGCGCTGGCCTACCAAAGCTGCAATTGCGACGCACCCGGATCAAGGGTCCGCCCACGGGCACAAAAAAACCGGGGCGAAGGAGAAATCCTTCGCCCCGGTGGATTGTTCTATTTAACCCACGGGAAACCCCTTACCGGCGGCCACGGCCGCCGAAACGGTTCCAGCCGCCACGCCGATTTTCGTCGCGGGGATGCTGGGCGGCGCCGCGGCGGCTTTCGCGCTGCTCGGGCGGACGCTCCGGCCGCGGCAAAAACGGAGCATAGGGAAAACCCTCGAGCTTCAGTTCCGGAATCTTCGTGCCGATGAAGCGCTGGATGTCGCGGATGTCACCGGCGTTTTCCGGTGTCACCAGCGTGAAGGCGTCGCCCACGGCCTGTGCGCGGCCGGTGCGGCCGATGCGGTGCACATAGTCTTCGGGCTTTTCCGGAACATCATAATTGATGACGTGCGAGACGCCGGCGACGTCGATGCCGCGGGCGGCGATGTCAGTCGCAACCATCACCTCATATTTGCCCGACTTGAAGCCGGCGAGTGCCTCGATGCGCTGGTTCTGGGAGCGGTTGGCGTGCAGGACGGCCACGGAGTGGTTGGCGGCCTTCAGCCGGCGGGCGATTTTGTCGGCGCCGTGCTTGGTGCGCGAGAAAATGAGCACACTGTCGAAGTCGGTCTTCGCGAGCAACGCGAGCAGAAGGTCGAATTTCTGATCGTGCGCGACCGGATAGAGTGCGTGGGTGACCGACTCGCATACCGTGCGGCTCACGCCGATCTCGATGCGCGTCGGATTGCGCAGCGCGAATGAGGCGATGGCCTGGATCTCAGGCGGCACGGTCGCGGAAAAAAACAGGGTCTGCCGGTCGCGCGGACAGCGGCCGATGATATCCTTCACCACGGGCAGGAAACCCATGTCGAGCATGCGATCCACCTCGTCGAGCACGAGCGTGTTGATGTCGCGAAGGTTGAGGGTGCCCTCCTTGAGATAGTCCATGAGGCGGCCGGGTGTTGCCACGATGATGTCCACGCCGCGGCGCATTTCACTGCGCTGGTTGCCATAGCCGACACCGCCGAAGATGGCGACGGTGCGCAGTTCGGTGAAACGGGCAAAATCGTGGAAGGCGGTCTCAACTTGGGCGGCAAGTTCGCGCGTGGGTTCAAGGACGAGGACGCGGGTTTTGCCGTGCGCGCCAAGGCGGGTGAGAATGGGCAGGGCGAAGGCCGCGGTCTTGCCGGTGCCGGTCTGGGCGGAGCCGATGACATCGCCACCGGCGAGCACAAGGGGAATGGCGCGCAACTGGATGGGCGTAGGATCGGCATAGCCGGCGGCTTGCACGCCGCGGAGCACAGGTTCGGAGAGATTGAGAGCTTTAAAAGACATGATGGTAATTTGCTGTCATTCTGAGCGCAGCGAAAAATCAATTGGGATGTTCGTTGCTGGGAGCAGGTGGGCAGACCCTGCTGGATTCTTCGCTGCGCTCAGAATGACAAATCTGCAAACGCCGCTGGGAAACAAAAAGGACGGAGCCCCAAAGGAGCTCCGTCCCTCGAAAATCAGTTCGCTAGAACGATTGTTTAGTAACGGCGCTCGCCGCGGTCGCGACCGCCGCCGAAGCCGCCACGGCCACCGCCGCCGCCGCCGCCGAAGCCACGACCGCCGCCACCACCGCCGCCGCCGCCGAAGCCGCCACCCGGGCGCTCTTCTTTCGGACGGGCTTCATTGACGGTCAGCTGACGGCCACCGAGATCGGTGCCATTCAATTTTTCCGCCGCCGCCTTGGCCTCTTCATCGGTGCCCATGGTGACGAATGCGAAGCCGCGCGGGCGGCCGGTCATCTTGTCCATGGCGACGTAAACGTCGGTCACGGAACCGAATTGGCCGAAAGCCGAGCGGAGCTCGTCTTCAGTGGTCTTGAACGACAGGTTACCGACGTATAGTTTGGAGTTACTCATGTGATATCTCGTAGATCCTTCGTCTGCTGCCAGTCCGTTCCCAACGTGGGTTTCGAAATCATCACTTGAGCACTTCGCTCAGCCTACGACTCACCAGATACTGTCGCCTAACGCTATCACTAACGATTGGCGCAAGAACGCATGGCCGCGGGATTTAAGCAAGGACAATCCTGCAGGGGTCCTGTTAGCCGAAATCAACCCGATGCGGGCGCCGCTTTGACAAACACCCTGCCTTCATAGCTTTGGTTGATTCTCATTGGCCATATATCTGGAATAAGCCGTGGTGCCGTGGCCGGACCGCCCAAAGTGAAGGCCGCCAGCGTCAGATTGAATATTTGACACGGATATCGTCCGGCAGCGGTGTGGCGCGGCCGGTCGTGAGGGTGACGAGTGTGTAATCGCAATGCCCGTCGCACACGCGTTTGCCGGTCGACAGCTTCTCGATCTCAAACGCCACCCGGCAGCCGGTGTCGGTGAAGTGCACGATCCAGGTGCGCACCACCATCCGGTCGCCCCAACCCAGCGGACGTTTGAAATGGATCGTCGCCGAAGCCATGAACCAGCCGAGGCCAATCTTGGCAAACTCCTGCATGGACATCTTGTAATGCCGTTCCATCTGCTCGAAACGCGCCGCCAGCACATAGTCGAGATAGCGCGTGCTGTGCACGTGCTGGTAGAGGTCGATGTCGTCGGGGCGGACGGCGAGTTCGGTCTCAAATTTTGAGTAAACATTCATGGGAGGTTAAAGCTGGAAATCAGGAAGGTCATCCTGCGCGATGGCATTATTCCAGCTTTCACGGGCTGCGTCCCTTATTCCCACAGCCGGTCCAGCAACCGGCGGTCCCGCTTGGTCGGGCGACCGCGGCCCTTTTCGCGAGCGAGTAGGTGCTGCACCCGTTGTGCGCGCGCCTGCTCATACACGGCGGGCGGCGTGAGGTCCTCGCAGTGCGCCGGCACGAGCTTGGCACCGAGCCGCGATGAGGGCACCGCCAGCACGCGTAGCGTGCGGGTGATGAGGCCGTGGTGCACGGTCACAATTTCGCCGGCATGCACTGCCCGGGCAGGCTTGGCAGGAAGGCCGTTGACCTGCACTACCCCGGCGCGGCAGGCCTCAGCCGCCAGGGTGCGGGTCTTGCATAGGCGGACGCTCCACAGCCACTTGTCGAGGCGGTCGCGGTCAGCGGGAGCGGGAAAAGACACGACCGCGAGTGTAGGGCTCGCGTGGCCGCGGGCAAACGGGATTTCGCGCCGGTTTACTTGGCGGGTCTGAACTCGGTGCGCAGCCAGTCGTTGAGCATGGCCTTCTCGTGACGGAAGGGATCATCGCGGTCGATGGAAAGCTTCATCATGAAGACGAGATCACGGAGTTCGCGCTTGCCCTCCTTCACCACTTTGCCGCCGGCGTCGGTCAGCTTGAACTCAAGGTCAATTCGGGGCGGGTAGATATCCTTCACGATGCGCACATCGTTCATGTCGGGATTGTGCCAGGGTTCGAAATCCCCGGCGAGATCCACCTCGGTGAGTGTGACCGTGAGCTTCTGCCCGGCGGGCACCAACGCATCGGCACGTTGCTCGATGTGCTGCTTCAGCGTGTCGAGATTGGCGGCCTGCCCTTTCTCGGAGGCGGAGAAACCATCGCGCACATCAACATACTGGTCGGCGGGCTTGGCAAAGATGACTTCGATCTTGGCCGCTGGTTTGACGGACTCAGCCGCGAGGATCGGCAGGGTCGCCAGGAAACCCACGGCGACCGAAAGAATAAGGGGTGGCATTTTCATGATGGGAACTACTGACAGGCCGTAGACGAATATGTTTCCGCTGGCAACCACCGCGCGCCGGGCTCGAAGAGCACAGAGGGGGCCGGGGGCCGGCCGGGACGATAAACGTGCTGGGGACAATACGTTTCACCGGGATGGCGAGAAGCCACAAAACGTTTGGTGGAGCGGCTTGCCCAAAAACCACTTATCCGCACACCGGGCCCAAGTCGCCAGCCATCACGGTGCTCGGTCACGGCGCTGGTGCCACTCACCCGCCTTCGCGATCACCCAGCCGTTCACCCTGAACAACCGGCGGCGGCCCAAGGATCATTTTCGGCTCGCCGCTCGGAGCCCGTGCCCGGCAGATATACCGCCATGTCCAACGTCCCCGGTCTTCGCAGCCCCTACAACCGAGTTGGCCGACTGGTCTATTTTGGGCGCATGCTCGACAAAATTCGTCTGCACGCCGCCGGACACCTCCCTGTCGCCGACTACGCCGCCAATCTCGGCCAAGGCTTTGACGCCCGCTGCTGCAGCTTCCTCCGTGTCGGCTACGATGAACTCAAGGCCCGCGTGCTCGTGGGTGGACTGGACGACACACAGCTGCTTGCCTGGTGCCACGAACGGGGGGGCGACCGCACGGACGAGGAATGTGAGGTCTGGAGCGGTTTCATGATGAAGCGCGGCTGGCGTGATGACGGCCGCGTGATCTTGGAGCGCCGTATCCAGGAATCCGCCCTCCAGGGCAAACCCATCGCAACGATGTTCGACTATCTTGACTTCGACGAGGGCCGCGATCCGGTCTCCGTCCTTGCCTGGGAACCGTAAACCCGCCGTGCGTCATTTTCATCATGAGCGTAACCCGTTGTGGTAAAAACCACCCTTGGCACTCGGATTAGCCGCAGTCTTTCACTTTGAAACCTGTCTCCGCCAGATTCCTGCGCCTGCTCGCGAGCCTCGCGAGCGCGCTCCTGTTGGTCGCCGCCATTTTTGCGGTCTGGTTCTATTTCCAGTTGCGCGCCAGCCGGCCGCAGCTCGACGGTGCCGCCGCTCTCCGCGGGCTTGGCGCCACAGTGACCGTCGAACGCGATGCGCTCGGCATCCCCATCGTGCGCGGCGGTAGCCGCGCCGACGTCGCCCGCGCCCTCGGTTTCCTGCATGCACAGGACCGGTTCTTCCAGATGGACCTGATGCGGCGCCGGGCCGCGGGCGAACTCGCAGAGCTGCTGGGCAAAGCCGCATTGCCGGCCGATCAAGGTGTCCGCCTGCACGGTTTCCGCCGGCTCGCGCGCCAGGCGCTGGCCCTCGACACGCCAGCCCTCCGGGGGGTGATCGAGGCCTATACCACGGGGGTAAACGCCGGTCTCGCCGCCCTTGGCCAGGCACCGTTCGAATACCTCGTCCTGCGCACCAACCCGCAGCCGTGGCTGCCGGAAGACTGCTACCTCCTCACCTACGCCATGACCCTGAACCTGCAGGAAGCTACCGGCGGCTACGAACGCGCGCTTGCGTTGTTGCGTGATGTTTACAACCCCGAGGTTGTGGCGTTCTTCGCCCCATTGCTGACGCCGGTCGACGCCGCGCTTGACGGCACCGCCGCGCCGCTCCCACCAATTCCCCCACCGGCCAAAATCGACCTGCGCCTCCGCGCTACCGTCGCCGCGACCGGCGCCTCCGCCACCGCAGATCCGCTGCCCGCCGGGAGCAACAGCTTCGCCCTCGCCGGCAATCGCACCGCCAACGGCGCCGCCCTGCTCGCGAACGATATGCACCTTAGGCTGGGCGTGCCCAACACCTGGTATCGCACGTCGCTCGTTTGGCCCGGACATCAGGTCACCGGCTTCACCCTGCCCGGCACGCCTGCGGTGGTGGTCGGGAGTAACGGCCGCGTGGCGTGGGGCTTCACCAACTCCCAGACCGACACCAGCGATGTCGTGATCGTCGAGCCCAACATCATTGATCGTTCGCTCTACAAGCGCGGCGTTGACAACATTGAGTTCGGTCACCGCACCGAGACGATTCGCGTCAAGGGCGGCGAACCCGTTGCCCTCGAGGTGCAGACCACGGTCTGGGGTCCCGTCATCGGACTCGGCGAAAAAAACCGCCCGCTTGCCTACCACTGGGTCATGCATGAGCCGAGCGCGGTGAATTTTGCCCTGCTCAACATGGAAAATGCCACCAGTGTGGACGATGCCGTCGCTGTCGCCCACGTCGCCGGCATCCCGGCGCAAAACATCCTCATCGCTGACGACGCGGGGCGCATCGCCTGGACCATCGCCGGCCGCCTGCCCAAGCGCATCGGCTACGACGGCCGCTTTCCCGTCGCCTGGACCTACGGCGACCGCTATTGGGACGGCTTCCTGTCGGCGGCGGAGACTCCAGTCATTCGCCAACCCGCCTCGGGACAACTCTGGTCGGCCAACGCCCGGCCTGTGGGCGGAGCCGCACTGGCCGTGCTCGGCGACGGCGGCTACGACAAGCCAGCACGCGCCGCGCAGATCCGCGATGACCTCTCGGCCCTCACGCAAGCCACCTCCCGGGATCTGCTCGCGGTGCAGCTCGACGATCGTGCGCTCTTCCTCGACCGCTGGCAGCAACTCCTCCTGCGCATACTCACCTCCGAAGTTGTCGCCGGAAAAAAGCCCCGCGCCGAGCTGCGCGCACTCGCCGACCGTTGGGATGGGCGGGCCGCCGTGGATTCCGTCAGTTACCGGCTCGTGCGGGCGTTCCGCCATCAGGTCGCCAACCTGGTGCTCAGCCCTGTCTTCACGCCCTGCGTGGAGCGCGACGAGTCTTTTAACTGGCGCAAGTTCCGTTATGAGGAGCCGCTCTGGGCCCTGTTGCAGGAAAAACCCGCGCATCTGCTCAACCCGGCATTCACCCGGTGGGACGAACTTCTGGTCGCCGCCGCGGATGCGGTAATGGCCGACCTAAAGCGACAGGGCGAAACGCCCGCCCAGGCGAATTGGGGTCGCACCAACACCGTTCGCATCCAGCACCCGCTCAGCCGCGTTCTGCCCCGCTGGCTCACCGACTGGCTCAACCTGCCCGCCGAGCCCCTGCCCGGTGACAGTGATATGCCACGCATTCAGGGTCCGGCGTTTGGGGCCAGTGAGCGCATGGTGGTGGCCCCCGGCCGCGAGGCTGAGGGCCTCGCCCACATGCCCGGCGGCCAGAGCGGTCATCCGTTGTCGCCCTATTACCGCGCCGGCCATGCGGCTTGGGTGCAGGGCGAGCCCACACCCTTCCTGCCCGGCCCCGCGCAGCACACCCTGGTGTTGCAACCGTAACCCGACATGTAGCCGCGCTGAAGTTTGGCGACAGCGTGGTCTCACGGCTGGGGTTTCAGCCCTGGGTTGCAAACCCAGCTGCATCACCATGGCTTTGCCGGCCGCATCCGGGCCACCAGTTTGCCATTGTCCCGTGCGGCACTTCGCGGCTTGCTGACGGCACCCCCAACCGGATGAAAAAAATGAAGCCAAGCTACACGGTCTATTTCGCCGGTGAGCTCTTCAACTTCAAGCATCTCATCGGCAACGCCTATCTCGCCGAAGCCATCTACGAGAAATCCCACGGCAAATATCTCTGCATGCTGCCGCAGGATCTCGAACCCCGTGGCCGCACCCTGCGCGCCATCCGGGACCACAATCTCCGCACCCTGCTCGACTGCGACCTGGCCCTCTTCAATTACGACGGCACGGAGCTTGATTCCGGCACTGTGGTGGAGTTCGTGCTCGCCAAGTGCGCCGACATCCCGGCTGTGCTGTTGCGCAGCGATAGTCGCCCCGGTGGCCACGGGTCCGACCCGTGGAACCTGATGTCGAGCTTCTTTCCGCGCACCGTCAACGTCATCACCCCTAGCCTCGCCGGTTACAAAACCATCATGAAGCGCCGCCACCGCCGGCTCGACGAAATCCTCCGCCTCGCCGGGCAGCACGGTTCGGCCGATGCCCAGTGCCTCTGTGAGCAAATTGCCACTTCCTGTGTGCGGGCCTTTGCGCGGGTGCTCGGTATGGAACCGGTGATGCCAAAATATGTGCGTGAAGAGGTCTACCACTGGCTGGCCCGGATGCCCGGCCTGCGCGGAAATGAGAAAACGCTGCGCAGGGAGTTGGAGCGAATTTTGGAGCATAAAGTGAAAAGGGGGTTGCTGTAGGCTTCAGCCGCAGGCAGCAGGCGCCCCTGAATGTATCCCTCCAGCGCCGCAGTCCTATTTCCAGCCTGTTGATTCCCCTTTCTCTTCTCTCCCTTCACCCTCATGTCGCCTCACCTCCTTCAACACCCGTTGGCTGCGCACATCATCACCCACCTGCGCGACCAAACCACTAAGCCGGCGACGTTCCGTACCCTCGCCTACCACCTCGGCCTGCTGCTCGCCATTGAGGCCACCCGTGATCTGGCCACCATGGAAAAACCCATTCACACCCCGTTGGAACCCGTCACCGGCCGCGTGCTCTCCCAGCCGCTCGTCGTGGTGCCAATCCTCCGCGCCGGTCTCGGCATGGTGCAGCCCTTTCTCGATCTCTTCCCCGATGTGAGCGTGGGCTATATCGGCCTTGAGCGCGACCATCACACCGCCATCGCCCGCAGCTATTACTGCAAGCTGCCGCCGATGGCCGGTGCGCGCGTCATTGTGGTGGACCCGATGCTCGCCACCGGTGGCTCGGCGGTGCAGGCCATTGATGTCGTCAAGACCGCCGGGGCCCGCGATCTTTCCTTTGTCAGCATCGTGGCAAGCCCCGAAGGGATCGCCTTGCTGCAGCAACGCCACCCGAAAGTGCCGGTCTTCACCGCCGCCTGCGACCGCGAACTCAATGTGCAGAAATATATCTTGCCCGGCCTGGGTGACTTCGGCGACCGGCTCTACGGGACTTAAACCTCCATCCCAAACGGGATGGAGCCCGTTATTAACCGACCGGCGGTTCCGCCAATGCCTTGCCTGCCTCCGCAATTCGCCCGGCCTGCTCCGGCCAGCGGGCGGTGGCGGATTGCAGGACCGCCGCAGCCAGTTGGCGTGAGCCCAACACCAGTGCGGGACGGCCCAGTGCGGTGTAGAGCTGCGCGGCATGGTGCAGGATCCCGGCATAGGTCACGCATTTGTCCGCAGCGGACCCGGCCGATTCGCCCGCGGCGAGCAGATCAATCTGCTCCTCCAGCGACCGGCCCAAGAATTCCACCGCAGGCCGGGCGAACAGTTTTTCCTGGGTTTCCACCAGCACCGGCAGCGCCGCCTCGGTCCGGTTTTTTTCGCCGGCGCGCAGGACCTCGCGCACGAAACGTCCCAGTTCCTCGATGAGACGGATGAGATAATCCTGGCGCTGCGGTGACATGGGTGGGCGGCATCGTGGCCGCCGTACCCCGGAAAGCAAACCGGCCCATTACCGGATGGCGGACCAGTTGAAGGGTAGGCCGCGAGCTTGCTCGCGCTTTCTGCCCGAGCACCTGCAGGCTGGCGGCCTGCAATTTACCAACCGACCCCTCGCGGTATGCGACGAGGTTTACTTCCAGTTCAGCACGAAGCGGGTGTAGTAGGTGTTGTCCAACTCATCACGACCCGGCTGCGGGCGACTGTTGAACTGGTTGTTCAGGCCCACACGCAGTTTCCAAAAACCTGTTGCGATGGGAAATTCCAGCGCGGAGTCATGCACGAAACGGTAGTCAGCAAAATCTTTCATCGAAGGGAGGAACTGCAGGTCGGTGAGGAGCGAGACCTTTCCCCCGAACTTGATGGTGTTGTTTAACCCGGTCGAGAGGACCGCACCCCTATTGTTCACGCCCGTGCCATAGCTCTCAAACCGGTAACCGGCACCGAGACGGGTGGTCAGTTGCTGCACGTCCGTCTTGATCATGCGGAAGGTGAAACCGGCGTCCGTTGTCGAGCGCAGGTCCACATCCTCGACATTGTCGCGTTCCAACTCCTGGCGAACAAACCAGCCGGTACGCTCCGAGAAGAATGAAGCGTAGTCCACGCCGCCCTTCACCTCATCCGCGGTCTTGTTATTCCCGCCGGCAGCGTCCTCAGAGGTGGCGTAATTGGTCGTGGCGTAGAACTTCAACGTGTCCTGCGGACTGGCGAGGGAAGCAATGAAACCGGCGGCCAGGCCCGTGGCATTGGTGTTGCCACTGTTGCCCGTGAGATCGACCGAGGTCTGGTAGGTCCACTTGCGCTCGCGCGCAACGATGGCCTTTTTCATGGCGGTGATCTGGGGATCCTCGCCGCCATTGCCCCAGGAGGCCGTAACTTTTTCAATCTTCGTGGTCAGTTCGCCATCAGAGCCGGTAATCCTGATGATATTGCCCTCACCCGCGACCGTGCCCTGCAGCACCGTGCCGCTGGCGAGACGCACAAACACCGGGGCGTCTGTCGTAATGGCGGCCACTTCGCTCTGCTTGATGGTAAGGTCGCCGGCGTAATCGGTCGTGATGAGGACCTTGCCGTCTTCAATCTTGGTGACCTTGCCGACAAGACGGGCGCCGTTCTTGGTTGTGACGACATCGGCGGAAAGCTGTAGCGCACCAAAAACTGCGGTGCAAAGGAGGACTGCAAGAGCCCGGAAGGTTGATTTTGTGTTCATGACTGGAGGGAAAGGGGGGTAAAATCGAAACTGCCGCGCAGTTGTCAAGAACTAGTGTATTCACCCCATCATTCAGTTTAGATCAATCTGTGGTATTTTTCGTATTCCTCTGCCGCCTGCATGCTCCATGCTGAGCCGCATGACGCCGCAACGCCCCGCCCTCATCGTCGCCGACCGCTGGCAGGATTATCAACTGCTCGATTGTGGCGACGGCCTGAAACAGGAGCGCTGGGGGGCCTACACCTTGGTGCGACCCGACCCGCAGATCATCTGGCCACGGGCGGGCGCGGCGGGAACAGACGCCAAGTGGGATCACTGGGACGGCTTTTACCACCGCAGTGAGACTGGCGGCGGAAAATGGGAGTTTCGCCGCCCCCTGCCCGACCACTGGACCGTCCGCTACCCCTCCCTGAAACTAACCTTCAAGATCCACCCCACCAGCTTCAAGCATACCGGGCTATTCCCCGAACAGGCCGTGAACTGGGAGTGGCTCACCGCGAAGATTGTGCGACAGGTCGCACAATCGGGCCGGCCCATCAACGTCCTCAACCTCTTCGGCTACACCGGCGCCGCCACTTGCGCCGCCGCCGCCGCCGGCGCGAGCGTCTGCCATGTGGACGCCGCCGAGGGCATGGTCAAATGGTGCCGGGAAAATGCCACCCTGAGCGGGCTCGCCGACGCCCCCATCCGCTACATCGCCGACGACTGCCTCAAGTTTGTGCGCCGTGAGTTCAAGCGCGGCCGCCGCTACGACGCCATCATCATGGACCCCCCGACCTACGGCCGCGGCAGCACGGGCGAAATGTGGAAGCTTGAGGACCATCTCTGGCCGCTGCTCACCGAGTGCCGCCAGTTGCTCAGCGAGACGCCGCTTTTTTTCCTCATCAACGCCTATACCGCACGCCTTTCGCCGACGGTGGTGGGCAACCTCCTTGCCACGCTGCTGCCCGATCGCGGCACCATCACCGCCGGTGAAGTCGGCCTGCCCGTCCAGCGCGATGGCAAGGTGCTCCCCTGCGGCATCTACGGCCGCTGGGAGGCGTAGAAAATCGTTCTCTTGACAGGGTCGATACACGTCACGGGACCCGCGGCCGGCCCCTACCGATACTGCGCCAGTTCCAGAATCACGCCGTCGGGATCAAGGAAGTAAACCAACGTCTTCTCCCCCTGATCGTGCTTTACGACCCCGACCGGCACGTGCACCGGCTCGCTGAACACCTCGACGCCCGCCGCGCGCAGCTTTGCGGTCATCGCGGCGATGTCATCCACCCGCAGTGCAATATGGCGGAGGCCCATCGTGTTGGCGCGCCGGTTGGCCGCGAAATTTTCACCCGGTGGCGACTCATAGCACAACAGCTCAATGCGCGGCTCGCCGGCCGGGGCAACGACATACGCCACCCGGCCCTTCACCCCGCTCAGCCCCACGATCCGATCGATCCACTCCCCTTCGAGCCGGGCCTCCCTCATAAGCCTGAAACCCAGCAACTTCGTGTAAAACCGCACCGACCGCGGCAGGTCGGCTACGACAATGTTGATGTGGTCGATGGCGCGGATCATGCAACGGGCCTCATTTGTCCGCCGGCATGTGCCTCTGCAGGAAAGCGAGTGTGTCGTTCATGTATTTCGCCAGTGTCAAATACCCATAGCGCTCATCGTATTTGTTGAGAAATTCGACTTTGCCTCCCGCCTGCTTGAGCGCTGCGACCATATCTTTGCTTTGGTTGTAGGTCCAATTGTCGTCCAGTTTGTCATGTGTCACGAGCACGGGTGCCTTGATCTTTGCCGCCTGGTTCAGCGGTGAAATCTCCTGCAACCATAACGCTTCGGCGCTGTTGGCGGGATCACCGAATTTCTCAACCAAGGCGACGTATTCATCCGGCATGATCCGGGATTTGTCGATCGACCGGGACCAATCGGTGAAACCGCCGCCGTCCACCCCGCAGCAATAGGACCCGGCCTCAGTGGCCAGACTCAGCAGGGCATAACATCCCGCCAGTTTGCCTTGGCCCACAATGCCGACCCGGGCCGGGTCGGCTAATTTCTGCGCAATGGCCCAACGCACGCCGTCAGCGCAATCGGCCACGGCGAGTTGCGCCGTCCGCTTGTCGGCCGCCGCCCGAAACGGTTCACCGTAGCCAACCGAACCACGATGATTGACCTCCAGTACGGCATAGCCGCGGCTGGCCAGAAACTGCACAAACGGGTCAAAACCCCACACATGGCGACCCCAGATGGCCGCGTGCGGCATCACCACCAGCGGTGAGTTGACCCGCCCCTTGCCCGGCGGCAGGGTGAAGTAACCATTGATCAGCGCTCCATCCCGCGCCCGGAAGCGGATCGCGCTGGTCTCGGCCATGGTCGTGGCGTCAATCCAAGGCATGCGCGCCATCAGCTTCTCCAGCTTTTGCGTCCGCCGGTCAAAGAGGTAGTAGGTGCCGGGGTCCTGCGCGCTCCAAGAGAGCACAATCAGACGCTGCAGGTCGTCGCTCATGCTGGTGATGCTGTTGACTTTTTTCGGCAGGACCCGATCCAGCGCCACTTGGACCTCCGCCAAACCCGGGTCCAACCAAAGCACGCGCGGATACTCCGTCATGTAGCGCACCCCCAGCATCGCGCGCTCTTTTGGGGAATAAATCAGCCCCTGGAGACTGACCCCATTCGTTTGGGCGGTGTAGGCGGGATGGACGATGTCGTATTTCTTGTGCGCGATAACCGGTTCGCCGAGGCTGTGCTGGCGCAAATCATAAGGATAAACGCCCCAAGTGCCGTCCGGTGTAATCCGGCCGACATACAGCGTGCCGCTGTCCGCGGAGAAGCCGAGGGGATATGCCTGCGGATCGTTCCAGTCCAGACCCGGCAGCGGGCCCCAGCCCGCCTGGTCGTCCGCGCGGTACAGTGTGCGGTATTTTGTGCCCTTGATTTCCTTGGCCGCCTTTACCTGCCCGCCTGAAGTGACAACCCAATCCACCACGCTGCCGGGATTCTCGACTACACGCGTCACTGGATCCGGGGCGGTGTCGGCATCCATGCCTTGGCTCATGCCGGAGACCGTGTTCGGTGTAATCTCCTGCACAAACGGCCGGTCTGGGTAAAAGTAAGATACGTTGCGTCCCATACCCTCGCCGGTGGCAATCTCCTTCCCGGTCATCAGCACCCGGCCGGCCTTCTCGTCGAGGAAACGGTGGAGCAACCTGCCACCGCGAATATTAGACCGGCCGTTACGGCCATCTCGGTCAATCGCCGTGTAGGTGCCGGTCCTGGGCACGCTGTAGATGAACCGGTGGTTGTTGGCCCAAAAAAAACTCGAACTTTGAACCATGGCTTTGTCCAGGCCCAGCAACTCCAGCCCGAGCTTTTTTTTGGTCGCCAGATCGAGCAGGTAGATCCTGTGCTCGCCCTTGATCGTCTCGCCGTAGGCCAACACCTCGCCGTCGGGCGACAGGATCAGATCCTTGAAGGCGGATTCGTGGCTGAAGTCTTCGGCAGCGAGCGGCTCGCCCTGGACTGTTGTTGCCAAAACCAGCGCAACCAGCATCGCGCACGTGGGTATTTTATTCATGGGAAGGGGAAAGACTGTCCATTTTTGCCGCGACTTCGCCCAAGGGAAAGCTTTTCTCATGGGCCATGAGCTCACTCGCCGATACTTTCTACCACCGCGCAATGGCGCTGATCGCCTCCGCCCGTGAAAAAAACACCCCCATACTCCGGACCCTCGCCCCGCTCATCGGCCGCTCGCTGGCCGGCGGCGGCATGCTGCACGTCTTCGGCAGCGGCCACAGCGACGTCATTGCCCGCGAGATCATCGGCCGCGCCGGCGGCCTCGTCTGCGTCAATGGCATCATCGATCCCACCGGGGGGTTCATTGAAAACCTCGTCGGCTACGGCACCGCACTCGCCGGCCGTTACGACCGCCAACATCAGCTTCTCCCGGGCGAGACCGTGATCGTCATCTCCAACTCCGGCAAAAATTCCTCCCCCATCGAGGTCGCGCTCTATGCGAAACAAAAGGGCCTTAATGTCGTGGGTCTCTGCTCCGCCGCCATGTCCGCGACGGCAGCCACCGTTCATCCCGGGGGCCAGCGCCTCCATGAGATCGCCGACCAGGTGCTCGACAATCTCGGTGTGCCCGGTGACACCATCATCGACACCGGCGGCGGCCTGATGTCCGGCCCCACTTCCACCCTGGTCAGCGCCATGCTGCTGAATCTCCTCATGCTTGAGGTCATGGAGTGGATGAAGACCAATGGGCACCCCCTGCCCGTCCTGCGCAGCCAGAATCTGCCTGGGGCCATCGAGCACAACCGCGTCGTCGGCGACGCCTACCAGCACCGGCTCAGCCGCCAACTCGCCTGAGTGTCAGTGAAACGCCGCCCGGCATTCGGTGCCGCGGTTTGAGCTTGGGCTGTATACCCTTCCCTGCTTTCCGTGTCTGCCGTGGACACACCGGTATTCAAGATCGGCATCGATGGTGGCGGCACCAAAACCGAATTCATCCTGACGGATGCAACCGGAGCCATTACAGCCCGCCGGCTCGCGCCCGGCTGCAATCCCAGCCTCATTGCCCACGAGACCGTCCACACCCTCATCGTGGAAAACCTGCGCGCACTCACCGCTGCCGCGCAGCAACACCACCCCAATGCCCGGATTGCGCATACGCTGTTTTGCATGGCCGGCAGCCCGGCGTTCTGGCGTGAATTTGGTGCGCAACTGACCTTCTGCGGTCAGGTGCAGACCTGCGGCGACTCCATCCCCGTGCTCGAACTCGCCACCGGCGGCGCGCCCGGCCTCGTGCTGCACAGTGGCACCGGCTCGTTTGTCGCCGCCCGCGCACCCGACGATTCCATTCACTATGCCGGTGGGCTGGGCTGGCGTTTCGGCGACCCTGGCAGCGCCCATGATCTCGGCCGCCGCGCCGTCGCCCGCACCCAGCTCGAACTGCAGGGCTGGGCCGACCGTTCCGCCCTCAGCCGGGCCGTTTGCACCGCGACCGGCTGCAACGATGCCCCTGCGCTTTCGCGTCATTTTTATACTCCCGCCACCTCGCATGTCGCGGTCGCCGGGCTGGCCCCCCATGTAACCGCTGCGGCGGCGGCTGGTGATCCTGCCGCGGTGGCAATTTTTGAGGAATCCCTCGGCGGACTCGCCGCCCTTGCCACCATGGTGGTCAACCGTCTCTTTACCCCTTCGCTCCAAGGGAAAATTCCCTGCGGCCTGAGCGGCGCCATCCTGCAGACGTCCCTCGCCCTCGCCTTGCTGGAAAAATCACCCGGTTCCCGTGTGGCCTTCCGCCTCATCACGGATCCGCCCATCGAGGGCGTGCGCCGGATGCTTGCCCGTCTCTGACTCGCCTTTTCCCTGCACCCAAAGCTCCGCTCACACGCGCGGCCTGCTCAACCATCCGGCGAGCCAATAACTACAGGGTCTTGGGCCTTACCAGCGCGGAGCCGTGCCGGGCGGCCGGATGTATTCCTGCGGGTGGACCAGCTTGCGCGCAAAGGGATTGGCCCGCACCAGCAGCTCCGGTGAGGCGTGGTAACCCCAGCGCGTGCGATTCCAGGACGAGCCGTAACGATACACACTGATGCGGCGCTCGCCGGGATTCACGCGCCGCGCCGAACCATGGCAGGTGGCGTCCACAAACACGATGGCATCACCCGCCTGCAGGTGCACCTCGACCGCCCCGGCCACGCCGTCGACCGAACCGCCGCCGGTGCCGTCCTGCCATTCGGCCTCCCGCTTGGGTTTGAGGAACTCAGGGTGAATGATGTTCGATTTGTGCGAACCCGGGATGACCATGGTGGCACCGTCGCCGGGCCCGATATCGGTGAAGGCCATGAGCACGTTGATCTGGTTGCACTGAAACCGGCCGTTGTGATAGCCGAACGACATGCGCTTGGCGCGATCGTGGCCGCCCGCGTGCAGCGTGATGGACTCGCCGGGCCCGCGAATCGTGAAAAAATTCTCGTCGATGAAGGCCGGGCCGTGATGGTAATCGAAGGTGTCGTGGCCACCGATGAAGCGCAGCACGTGGTTGATGTAATTTGGGTGGTCGATCATCCGCTCGAACGCGCCGCCCAGCTCATAGACCTGCTGGTAACTGATGCCGCGGTGTTCGGGGTGATCCTCGCGCTGCACCCAACCGTGCCAGCCCTTCCGCGGCAGCGCGCGCGGGATGCCGTCGATGCGGGCATTCGCATCCGCAACTTCCTCGTGGGAGAGGACGCCCCGAAGGACGACGAAACCGTTCAGGTCGAAAAGGTATTCCTCGAGGGCCGTCGGCACGCGGGCCTCAGGCACATTCACGACGGGCGGGATGGTGTGGTGGGGTTCAAAGCGGGGTTCCATGCACCCAACATAGTCGAACTATCCAAAAATATCTTTCCGTTTAATCCCAAGTTATTCTTTAATAGTAACCCATGCCCACCACCACCTCCGCCCGCCCCAGCGACCGCCACGAGCAGGCCCATGGCTTCCGCATCTGGCGGATGATTAACGCAGGCATGATGGACGCTCCGCACACCCACCCTGACATTGAGGTGAACTATCTCCACGCGGGCGGTTTTTCCTATCTCCACGGCGGCACGGTCGTGCCGGTCGAGGCCGGGCGCTTCACGGTGCTGTGGGGCGGCGTGCCGCATCAGACCATTGCGCCGGGCATAGTCGGCGAGGGCATCTGGTGCACGCTGCCGCTCGGCTGGTTCCTGCAATGGCGGCTGCCCAACGCCCTTTCCGACCGGTTGCTGCGCGGCGAAATCGTCTCAAGCCCGCCGGCGGCGACCGACCGGTTGCTGCTGGAGCGCTGGCTCACGGATGCCGCCAGCGGCGAACCCGCCCGCCAACGCGTGCTGCAATTGGAAATGGAGGCCCGCTTCCACCGGCTTGCCCTTGGCACCACGACCGGCCGGCGCGGCGCCAGCCCGCAGGCGGATGCGGCCGGGGCCGGACAGATCACGCGGGTGACGCGCTTCATCGCCCAGCACTACCGTGAACCGCTGACCGTGCAGGCCATCGCCGACCATGTGCAGCTCCACCCCAAATACCTGATGCGTGTTTTCAAGCAACAATGCGGCGCGAGCGTTTGGGAATACCTCACGCGGCTGCGTGTGTCGCACGCCCAGCGGTTACTCATCACCTCCGACCTAAAGGTGCTCGACGTCGCGATGGAGAGCGGTTTTTCGTCTGTGGCTCCGTTTTATGCGGCGTTCGCGGCCCACACCCCCGGGTTTCGTCCGCTGGATTACCGGCGCCGGCACCGGCCCGCGGCTGGCCACTGATCCCTTTTCCTCCTATGAAACATCCCGACCTGCAAATCGGTGTCATCGGCTCCGGCGGCCGCGGCATCAATCTCTCCCGCAACGCCCATCAACCCGGTCGCGGCGCCCGCATCGTCGCCTGTTGCGACCTCAGCCCGGCCACGCTGGAGCGCAACCGCACGGATTTCGGCGCGGACCTTTTTACCACGCATGACTACCGTGCGCTGCTCGCGCGGGACCTCGACGCGGTCATCATCGCCACGCCCGATTTTCTGCACGAGGAGCAGGCCCTGGCGACCCTGGCGCTCGGGCTGCCCCTTTATCTGGAAAAACCCATGGCGCTCAGCACCGCCGCCTGCGACCGCATCCTCGCCGCAGCCAAAAAACACCGCGCGCGACTCTACGTCGGCCATAACATGCGCCACATGGCGTTTGTCCGGAAAATGAAGTCACTGATCGACGACGGCGCCATCGGCGCGGTCAAGGCCTGTTGGTGCCGGCACTTTGTCGGCCACGGCGGCGATTTCTACTTTCGCGACTGGCACGCCGAGCGCCGTTACTGCCACGGCCTGCTCCTGCAGAAGGCCGCCCACGATATTGACGTCATCCACTGGCTGTGTGGCGGCTACAGCCGGTTGGTCAATGCGCTCGGCGCACTCACGCTTTACGGCGATCTGCCAGGGCGGAAGTCCGCCACGCCCGGGCCGCGCAAGGTCACGGCGGCCGAACTGCACTACACGCTCTTCCCGCCCACGAAGATGCGCGGTCTCAACCATCGCATTGATGTCGAGGATCTGAGTTCCATGCAGATGCGGCTCGATAACGGCGTCTTTGCCACCTACGCGCAGTGCCACTACACGCCCGACTACTGGCGCAACTACACCGTCATCGGCACCGAAGGCCGCCTGGAAAACTTTGGCAACGGTGAACCCGGCACCCACCTCCGTCTTTGGAACCGCCGCGCCAGCTGGAACCCGCGGGGAGATGTCACCCATAAGATTCCCGTGGCGCGCGGCTCGCACGGTGGCGCCGACCCGAAAATTGTCGGCGAGTTTCTTCGCTTCGTGCGGGAGGGCGGCGGGACCGACACCTCGCCCCTCGCCGCGCGCGAGAGCATTGCCGCCGGCTGCGCCGCCACCGAGTCCCTGCGCCACGGCGGCATTCCACAGCGCGTGCCACCCGTGCCCGCGCGCCTCGCCGGCTATTTCACCCACTGAAGGTTGGGTGATCATTACCCGCTGCGCTTCGCGCCGCCTACTCCGGCACATAAAACACCTGCACCGCAAACACCACCGGCACGTTCCGTAACAGGAGCGCCAGCTGTGCGGGGCAGCCCAAGTTCACAAACCGGCAACTCAGCATGTTATCCCGGTGCGCCGGCGAATGCATCCAGGCATCGACCAGGGCTTCCGCTTGCTCCCGTAAGTGCACGGACGTCCGGTGACCGGATCCTGCACCGGCAGTGCAGCCACGTTTTCCGCCACACTGGCGGGCCGCAGCCCCCGACGCCGCACCCGCTCCCACGGGTCCAGCTGGTCGCGCCGAGGATTGTCATGCCCAATATTCTGCCGCAGTGCCAACATGAAGGCCTGGTCGGCGGCGCGGCCGTGAGTTGCGTCAGTGACTTCAGTGTCCGCCTGTCGTTACTGGTCCGCGGGCGCAAGCTTCCCGCGCCCAACCACGCAGAGCTGGCTCGCCACGACGCTGCGCGCCTGTAGCATGCCCCCATGCCTGAGGATCCGAGCCCCGTCGTGCCGACCGCAAAAAAACCCAGCCTGCCGGTGAGCGACAAGCTGCGGGCCTACCTGCACCGTTACGGGCGCGAGCGCGAATTGCCCGTGAATTACGGACGCCTGCGTGATTTCCATGAAGCCATGCCCCTCAATGACGCAGCGGGCCAGCCCACGCTCTGGGACACTGTCATCTACCGTGCCGACGAAATGGGCCCGCTCTACGAGGGGCTCAAGCGCATCTACGCACGCCTGAAGGTCGACGGCAACATGACGGTGATGCAGCACCTTTATGTGGACCGCGTGGACTTCTGCAGTTTTGGCAACTCCACCCCCTTCCGCATCCGTGTGGTCAATGCCTACAACGACAACCAGGACTACTTCTACGTGAAGAAGGCCGACGCCTCCCGCATCTACGGCCTGGAACTCGAGCATCTGCTTTCCCCCAGCCGCCTCAACTACCTCACCCATGGCGACACGCTGATCGAGGAGCACATCGCCGGCATCCCGGGCGACGTGTTCATCGAACGCTGGATGAACAACCGCGAACTGAAACCCATTCGCCTCGCCAAGGAGCTGGTCAAATTCAACGAGCGGTGTTTTGTGCGCCTGCTTGGCGACATGCGCTCCTACAACTTCGTCTTTGTCGTCACCCCCGACTTCGAAGAGGCGCAGGTGCGCATCCGCGCGATGGACTTCGACCAGCAGTCCTACAACGGACGGAAAAACTTCTACCTCCCGCAGTTTTTCAAGGAAAACGCCCCACTCGTCGCCTACTGCATCCGCCACCTCCGCGTGGAGACCGCCCTGCAATATCAACGCGAGGAACAGACCCTCATGCTGCAGCGCGCCGACCTGGCGGCGGTGCGCCTCGGCTATCTGCTCGACGCCATGGTGCGCGATCCGCTCGCTCCGATGGAAAAAGTGCACGCCCTGCGCGCGAGCCTCGCGGAACATTACCAGCGGGCAAGCTATCTGAAATGCGCCACGATGGGCGCACTGGTGCGGGAAAATCTTGCCACGCTGCGCCGCGTGGTCACGGCCCACACCCAACCCGCCGCGTCCACCGGGGCGCGGCCATGATGTGAAAATAATCACGCCCGGGTCCTGAAAAAAATTTGCCGCCCAGCGGTTTTGGAAAACACAAAATGAATTTTGCCGCGCATTTGTGTTGCGCGTATTCCACGGGCGGTTGATTTACATGAATGTAACTCGCGCACGACTCTGAGTCGTGGTGAGTCTTTCAACCCTAAGCCCACACAATACGGAGCAATAACAAGATGGCCAAAAAAGCTGCCAAGAAAAAAGTCGCGAAGAAAAAAGCCAAGAAGTAAGGCGCTTCGCCAATTAAGAACCTGAGCCGCTCCCCTCGTGGAGCGGCTCTCTTTTTTTGCCCCCCGGCTACTCGATCCGCCCCTCGTCGAAATCCATCAGGTCGGTCACGCTCAGGATGTCGGCCGTCCGTTCGGCGCAACCCATGTTGGTGAGCGCCTCTTGCAGGAACTCGCGGCCGTTGGGCGTCATGCCCTTTTGCACATAGTTCCGGTTCCACCTGGCCACGCGCAGGTCGGCGGGCATGAGGGCCCTTAGCCGGCGGTCGCGCTCGGCGTCATCCAGCCCGGCGTCAAGGCACTCGTGCACGATTTTTTCCACGGCATTCGGGTCGATGCCAAGGTGCAGGCAGAGAAAACGGTCCATGCCGCGCTTGTAATTTTTGGCGTAGCTGGCCGGCAGGGCGCCGTGTTCCTTCACGTATTGGCATTTCGCCAGGAACCGTGGCAGGTGCAGCAGGCCCGTGGCCGCATGCGGCACATAGGGCGACGGCAGGCAGGTGAGAATCTCGCCGGAAGAACCGGGAATGGGCTTGGCAGGCATCGGCACCCGTCATTTCGCTGCAAAATCCGGTAGCGACAATCCCAATTCCCGCCGGGCGCAGACCATTTTATCCGCCAAAGACCGCTGATGAATAGCGATCAAGACCCATTGGTAAATTTCTGATCATGGCGCCTAGGGTGCCTTTTGTGACCAATCCCTTGGTCGCGTTACCATCCAATAATCATCAGCAGTAATCTGGCCCAAGTCGGCTTGCCCTGCGGGCGTCCCCCACCCCATCCCGCTTCACCCAAGCACACTAAAGGGCTTGGTCGATGTGTTCAACGCCTACGCCACGACAACACGGACGCTTACGATGATAAGACGAGCGCTGCGGGCGGTGTCCTCAACGTGAAACGCAAGCGCACGATACACCCCAAGCTGCCCATCGCCCGAGTCAGTTGAAACCAGTAACTGGAATATTTTCCACCCGCCCCGGGCCACCGCGGGTGTTCACTGAATAAGGAAGGTCATGGCACTTTTCTCTTGGCCTGCTGACCGGTGCCGGAACGCGGCTCTCCCTGGCGTGCCGGAGGACCACCAGCCGGTGGCCGACCACCACAGGGCGATAGTCGTCGTTGTCGTTTGCTTCAAAACTGCCCCCCAGCATCGCACGCCCCACTGGTGCCGACGCAGCGCGGCAGCCAGCGGCAGCCCGTCAGCTCCCAGCCGCGGCGCGTGGCGCCCCTCGCGATGACAACGCAAGGGTGGACCGGCCTGTCGGGACGCCTCGCCCGACCAATCACGGGAGATCTGTCGAGCCCATCAGGTAACGATCACATTCACGGGCCGCTCCTCGCCCCTCATTGATTGCCCACACGACCAAACTCTGCCCTCTACGGCAGTCGCCGGCGGCAAAGACGCCGGGCAGGCTTGTCGTGAACTTGCCGTGGTCGGCCTTCACGTTACTGCGGGGATCGGTCTCGACGTTGATTTCCTTGAGCAGCGCCTGCTCGGGCCCGAGAAAGCCCATCGCCAGCAACACGAGCTGCGCAGGGAGTGTCTTCTCCGTGCCGGGCTGCTCCCTGGGGATGAACTGGCCCTTATCGTTCTTCTCCCACTTGATCTCGACGGTCACGAGTCCCTTCAGGTTGCCCGCCTTGTCGCCGGTGAACTGCTTCACGGTGGTGAGATAAATCCGCGGGTCGGCGCCGAACTTCGCGGCGGCTTCTTCCTGACCGTAGTCCAGCTTGTAGACCTTGGGCCACTCGGGCCAGGGATTATCCGCGGCGCGGTCGAGAGGCGGCTGGGGGAGAATCTCGATTTGCAGGAGGCTCTTGCAGCCATGGCGCATCGAGGTGCCGACGCAGTCGGTGCCGGTGTCGCCGCCACCGATGACGACAACGTCCTTGCCGGCGGCGTTGATCGGGCTGGGGCTGCCGGCCAGCACGCCCTTGGTGTTGGCGGTGAGAAACTCCATGGCAAAGTGCACGCCCTGCAGCGTGCGGCCTTCGACGGGCAGGTCACGCGGTTGGGTGGCTCCCGTGCAGATGACGGTGGCGTCGTATTCCTTGAGAAAAATCTGCGGCTCGACGTTGTCGCCGACATTGGCGTTGCAGATGAACTTGATGCCCTCCTTTTCCATGAGCTTGATGCGGCGCAGGACAACCTCCTGCTTGTCGAGCTTCATGTTCGGGATGCCATACATGAGCAGGCCGCCCGGACGGTCGGCGCGCTCAAAGACCGTGACACTGTGCCCCGCAAGGTTGAGTTGCGCGGCCGCGGAGAGCCCGGCCGGACCGGAACCAATGATGGCAACTTTCTTGCCCGTGCGCACCCTCGGCGCCTGCGGGAACACCCAGCCCTCGTCCCAACCGCGGTCGGTGATCGCGGCCTCGATATTCTTGATGGTGACAGGCGGGGTGCTGATGCCGAGCACGCACGAACCCTCGCAGGGCGCCGGGCAGACGCGGCCGGTGAATTCGGGAAAGTTGTTGGTCTTGTGCAGGCGGCCAAGCGCCTCCTTCCACTGGTTGCGATAGATGAGGTCGTTCCACTCAGGGATGAGGTTGTTGATCGGACACCCGGAGGCCATGCCGCTGATCAGCCGGCCCGTGTGGCAGAACGGCACGCCGCAGTCCATGCACCGCGCGCCCTGCTGACGGAGCTTCCTGGGCTCCATATGATGATGAAATTCCTTCCAATCGCGCACGCGCTCGAGCGGCGGGCGGTCGACCGGCAGTTCGCGCAGATATTCGATGAATCCAGTTGGTTTGCCCATGGGGAGATAGCTTTAAGGTGTAATTTTAAAATTTTGGCCAGAGGGTCAGACTGGGCTTCAAGGTGCAAGCCAGGCTGGTGAAATCGGGTCTTGGTAACTTGGGCTTAAGCTTAAACATACCCGGCCGCTAGTTGCCGCCGACCCGCGAGAGGTCGCGGGCGTTCTCCTCAAAGGCGGCCATGATGGCCTCATCGCCGGTCAGTCCCTGCTCCTTGGCACGTTCGATACAGGCAAGCATGCGCTTGTAATCCTTGGGCATGACCTTGACGAATTTCGGCCCATACGCGGCCCAGTCGTCGAGAATGGCCCGGGCGCGCGTGCTCTTGGTGTAGTCAAAATGCTGTCCGATCAGGGCGCGGATCTCAGAGAGATCCGCCGGATCCTCGAGCCGCTCAAGGCCGACCATCTGGGGGTTGACGCGGGTGGCGAAGTCGCCGGCCTCGTCGAGCACGTAACCGACACCGCCGGACATGCCGGCGCCAAAGTTGCGCCCCGCCACGCCGATCACAACGACGCGGCCGCCGGTCATATATTCACAACCGTTGTCGCCGATGCCTTCGACCACGGCGTCAACCCCGGAGTTGCGGACCGCGAAGCGCTCACCGGCCATGCCACGAATGTATACCTCGCCGGCCGTGGCGCCATAGAGGGCGACGTTGCCGATGATCAGATTCTCCTCGGCCCTGAAGGTGGCGGCGGGCGACGGATAGACGATGATCTTTCCGCCGGAGAGCCCTTTGCCGACATAATCATTGGCATCTCCTTCGATGGAAAACGTCATGCCCTTGGTCATGAACGCGCCGAAACTCTGGCCGGCTGAGCCCGTGAAATGGATGCAGATGGTGTCTTCGGGCAGGCCCTTGGCCCCGTGCTGCTTGGTGATCTCATGGCTGGTAATCGTGCCGACGACACGGTTGACGTTGCGGATGGGCAACGCGGCGACGACTTTCTCGCCGCGGGTGATCGCCGGCTGGCAGATCTCGAGCAGCGTCGTGAGGTCAAGCGACTTGTCCAGGCCATGGTCCTGTTGGATGGAACAGAAGCGACCGACCTCGGACTCGATTTCGGGCGAATAGAGGATGTTGGAAAAATCGAGTCCCTTGGCCTTCCAGTGATTGATGGCGTGCCTCGGCTCGAGGCAGCCGACCTGGCCAACCATCTCCTCAATGGTGCGGAAGCCGAGCTGTGCCATGAGTTCACGCACTTCCTCGGCGATAAACTTCATGAAGTTCACCACATACTCGGGCTTGCCGGTGAATTTCGCGCGGAGCCGCGGATCCTGGGTCGCCACCCCGGTGGGGCAGGTGTTCAGATGGCAGACTCTCATCATGATACAGCCGGTGGAAACGAGCGGCGCGGTGGCGAAGCCGAATTCCTCGGCGCCGAGCAGCGCGGCGATGACCACATCGCGGCCGGTCTTGAGCTGACCATCGGTCTCGATCACAATCCGCGAGCGAAGGTTGTTGAGCACGAGCGTCTGGTTGGTTTCGGCGAGACCGAGCTCCCAGGGGAGGCCGGCGTGTTGCAGCGAGGTCTGTGGCGAGGCGCCAGTCCCGCCATCGTGGCCGGAGATGAGCACGACGTCGGCGTGGGCCTTGGCGACGCCGGCCGCAATGGTGCCGACGCCGACCTCGGAAACGAGCTTCACGCTCACGCGCGCGTGGCGGTTGGCGTTCTTGAGGTCGTGGATGAGTTCCGCCAGATCCTCGATGGAGTAGATGTCGTGATGCGGCGGCGGGGAAATGAGGCCCACTCCGGCGGTGGTGTGACGGGTCTTGGCAATCCAGGGGTAAACCTTGGCGCCGGGCAGCTGGCCGCCCTCGCCGGGCTTCGCCCCCTGCGCCATCTTGATCTGCAACTCCTTCGCGCTGGCAAGATATTCGCTCGTCACGCCAAAGCGGCCGGAAGCCACCTGCTTGATGGCGGAATTCTTTGAGTCACCCTGCTCGTTGGTCCAAGTGAAACGCTCGGGGTCCTCGCCACCCTCACCCGTGTTGGACTTGCCGCCAATGCGGTTCATCGCAATGGCGAGCGTCTCATGCGCCTCCTGTGAAATGGAGCCGTAGGACATCGCGCCAGTTTTGAAGCGCTTCATGATGCTCCCGGCCGGTTCGACTTCCTCAAGCGCGATGGGCGTGGCGGGTTTGAACTCGAGCAGGCTGCGCAGCGTGCAGAGATTCTTGCCCTGCTCGTTGATGAGCTTGGAGAAGTTCTTGAACGTGGCGTAGCTGCCGGTGCGTGTGGCCTTCTGCAGGTAGTGGATGGATTCCGGCGTGAACAAGTGGGCCTCGCCCTCGGCGCGCCACTGGTAGAGCCCACCGACGGGCAGCACGTGACCGTCCACCTGCCGCTCGGGATAGGCCGCATGGTGGCGCGCCAGCACTTCCTGGGCGATCACGTCCAGCCCGATGCCGCCGACCCGGGAAGGAGTCCAGGTGAAGTAATGGTTGATCACGTCCTGCCGCAGACCGAGTGCCTCGAACACCTGCGCCCCGCGGTAACCCTGGATGGTGGAGATGCCCATCTTGGACATGACCTTGATGACGCCCTTGGAGGCAGCCTTCACAAAGTTCTTGCAGGCGGTCTGGTGGTCGATGCCGGTCAGCGAACCTCCCTGGATCAAGTCGTCGATCGTTTCAAAGGCCACGTAGGGGTTGATGGCACTGACGCCGTAACCGATGAGCAGGGAAAAATGGTGCACCTCGCGGGCCTCGCCGGTCTCAATCACCAGACTGATGCGCGTGCGCAGGCCCTCGCGGATGAGGAAATGGTGCAGGCCGGCGACGGCCAGCAGGGCAGGCATGGGCGCAAAGTCACGGCTGACGCCACGGTCGCTGAGGATGATGACATTGATCTCCTCTTCCTCGATCATACGGCGGGCCATGATGCAGATTTCCTCCATCGATTTTGCGAGGCCCTTCTCGCCGCGAGCGACACGGAAAAGGGAGGGCAGCACGCCGACCTTGAGGCCGGGCAGGTCGGTCCGGCGGATTTTCGCAAACTCTTCATTGGTGAGGATCGGCCACTTCAGCTCGACGCGCCGGCACGCGGTCGGCTGCGGGTCGAGTAAATTACCCTCGGAGCCGAGCCGCGTCTCGGCGGAGATGACGATTTCCTCGCGGATGGAATCGATCGGGGGATTGGTCACCTGCGCGAAGAGCTGTTTGAAATAGTCATAGAGCAGGCGCGGCTTGTTTGAGAGCACGGCGAGGGCGCCGTCATTGCCCATCGATCCGATGGCCTCGACCCCAGAGCGCGCCATTGGCGCGAGGATGATGCGCTCGTCCTCATGGGTGTAACCGAAGGCAATCTGACGCTGGAGCAGCGTCTCGTGGTCGGGCGGTGGGACGGAGGGGGCTTCCGGCAGATCCTCGAGGTGCACGAGGTGTTCCTTGATCCACTCGCGGTAGGGGCGCTCGTTCGCCAGTTGCTGCTTGATCTCCTCGTCCTCGATGATGCGGCCCTGCTCGGTGTCGACCAGGAAGAGCCGGCCGGGTTGCAGGCGGCCCTTGCGCAGGATATTCTCCGGCGGAATGTCGAGCACACCGGACTCGGACGCCATGACGACCAACCCGTCCTTGGTGACACAGAAACGCGAAGGCCGCAGGCCGTTGCGGTCGAGGATGGCGCCGATCTGCCGGCCATCGGTAAAGGCGATAGCCGCGGGACCGTCCCAGGGCTCCATGAGACAGGCGTGGTATTGGTAGAAAGCGCGGCGGGCTTCGTCCATGTGCTGGTCGCCGGACCAAGGCTCGGGGATCATCATCATCATCGCGTGCGCCAGCGGGCGGCCAGCCAGCACGAGCAACTCGAGGGTGTTGTCGAACATCGCCGAATCGCTGCCGTTCGGATTAACAATGGGCAGGGCCTTCTTGATATCCTCGCCGAAGGCCTCGGACTCGAAAAGCGCCTCGCGGGCGTGCATCCAATTGATGTTGCCGCGCAGGGTGTTGATCTCGCCGTTGTGCGCGATGTAGCGGTAGGGGTGAGCGCGTTCCCAACTGGGGAAGGTGTTGGTGCTGAAACGCGAGTGCACGAGCCCGATGCCCGTCTCCATCGCCGGATTGGTGAGATCGGGAAAATACTTCGCGAGCTGGTCGGTCAGCAGCATGCCCTTGTAGACGAGGGTGCGGCAGGAAAGGCTGGCGATATACCATAACTCGGCGCCGGCCATGGTGGAGGTGCGGATCTCGCTGTAGGCCCGCTTGCGGATGATGTAGAGCTTGCGCTCAAAGACCTGGTCATCCGTCACACCGTCACCCCGGCCGATAAAGGCCTGGCGCATGAACGGCTCGCAGGACTTGGCCGTTTCACCGAGTGAGGAGTTATTGGTCGGGACCGTGCGCCAGCCCAGGAACACCTGGCCCTCAGACTGGACGATCTGCTCGAAGGTTTGCTCGATCCGGCGGCGGACGGTGGGGTTGCGCGGGAGAAAGACGAGGCCACAGCTATATTCGCCAGGACCAGGCAGGTTGAAGCGTGTCTTCTTGGTCGCTTCCTGCAGAAACTTGTGTGGCATTTGAAGCAGCACGCCGGCGCCATCGCCGGTGTTGGGCTCACTGCCGGCGGCACCACGGTGGTCCAGATTGGTCAGCACCTGCAGCGCATCCTGCAAAATCCGGTGCGATTTACGGCCATGTATGTCCGCGACGAAACCCACCCCACAGGCATCGTGCTCAAACCAAGGATCGTAGAGGCCCTGCTTGGCGGGCGGGCCGGGAAACTGAGTTGAAGAGGGGGGCGGGCTGGACATGGCAGTGGTCGGCGGAGCGTTCAATGGCGTGGGAAACTGATTTCAGGAGTTGATTTTGTGCCATCCCAAAATGAGGGCGCAATGGGAAGCTGTCGGCGCAGACATAAAAAAGGCCGGTCGCAATTTGCGAGAGCCGGCCGGTGGTGGTGTTGGGGAGGTGGGCTCTCGGCGTTCAGAAGAAACGGGTGGTTTTAGTGGCCATTTTAGCGTAACCCCCGTCCGCGCAGCCCGCGTTGGTGGGCACTGCGGTCGTGGCATCGGTCGGTTTCACGAGGTCGTTGCTGAGCAGGTAATTTTCCACTTCCTCGCCGGAGATGTCGGCCAGCATGACTCCGTCGATTTCGACACAGGGCGACAGCGCCTGCCCGGACTTCTGCACCATTTCCGCGTAGTTGGCGGCGTTGTTGACGATATCGATGTCATCAAAAGCTATCCCGTGCTTTTGGAGCACGGCACGCACGCCGTTGGACCACCCGCAGCGCGGCTTGAGATAGGCTTTGGTTTTCATTCGATAGGATGGCACAGGTCAAAAGTCGCGCAAGCTATAGGGTGCGATTTTCCTCGGGCAAGATGAAGTTTGGAATATCTTAGGCATAACGCCTGCAGACTTATGCCCGCCGCTGTCCGCCACCAAACCGCCTTGCGTCCGGCTTTCCCGCCGGCGGCATGAGCACCGCGCGGCTAAACGTTGACGGACGTGCTGAAACCTGCCGGATAAATCTAGACGTCACCGGTTGCATGGCAGGCCACCCCTCCCTCCGCCAACCCCGCACCATCATGACCACAGTTTCTCCCGCCCCCAGCCAGTTTGATCCCGGTTCAGTGATGCACGATCCCGGGCTCTATCAGCCGGTGGCCACCGGCTTTGGGGTTGAACACCTCGAGGACATCGGCTCGCGCGAAATCGCCTACTACCGCGAACATGGCTATCTCATCGTGCGACAGGCCTTCACTCCGAGCGAAACCGCCGCCGCCTTGCAAGGCCTCGTGGACTTGATCATGGGCCAGCGGCCCGACTTCACCGGCCTCCTCTTTGAGTCAGCCGCCAAGGATATCCTTCCCACCCTCACCGCCGAGCAGCGGCAGGACGCGGTCCGCAAAGTCTGGCATTTCGTTAACTTCGACGGACGCCTGAAAGCCCTTGCCGACCACGCCAAACTGCTGGCCGTCGTCCGGCAACTGATTGGCAACCGGACGCCCTTCATGTTCCAGGACATGGCGCTGGTGAAGCCGCCACGTCTCGGCCGCGAGAAACCGTGGCACCAGGACCACGCCTATTTCGATTATCCGCTGGGCACGCCTGTCGTCGGTGCGTGGATCGCCCTGGACGAGGCCTCGGTCGAGAATGGTTGCATGCAATTTCTGCCCGGCCGTCATCTGGACGGCCCGCAAATCCATTTTCAGCGGCGCGACTGGCAGATCTGCGACACTCAGATGCTGGGCTCCAAATCCATTGCTGCTCCACTCCAACCCGGCGGCCTGCTCCTCTTCGACGGCTTGCTCCCGCACGGCACGCCGCATAATTCCTCACCCAAGCGACGCCGGGCGCTGCAATTCCATTATACGGCCGGGGATGTGGTCAAAATCGCCCCCGAAGAGCGCCTCAAGCACTTCGGTAGCGAGGGCAGGAACGTCACCTGCTAAAAGTGGGGCCTCGCCGTTTTACCGGCAGGCAGACGGCTTGGGGCGCACGCCGGCCCGATAATTTTCTAGCGCGCCGGCGGCCGCCACGTTATCACCCGTCGGATGAAAGTCCTCGTGACCGGCGCCGCCGGTTTCATCGGCCACCATGTCTGTGCCCGGCTCGCCGGGACGCAGCGCTGCGACGTGCTGGGCGTGGACAATCTCAACGACTACTACTCCGTCGAGCTCAAGCTCGCCCGGCTCGCGGTGCTCGCGCCGCTGGACACGTTCCGTTTCGTGCAGGCGGACTGCGCCGACGCGAGGGCCTTCAACGGTCTCTACGATCATTTCAAGCCCGACTATGTCGTGCACCTTGGCGCACAGGCCGGGGTGCGTTACAGCATGGAAAACCCCGCGGCCTACGTGCATAGCAACCTAGTGGGCTTTGCGAATGTGCTTGAGGCCTGCCGCCGCCGCCCGCCCAAGCACCTCGTCTACGCCTCGAGTAGCAGCGTCTACGGCGCGGGATCGCGTCCGCCCTTTGTGGAGGACGCCAACACCGACCGGCCGATGTCATTCTATGGCGCCACCAAGAAATGCAACGAGGTCATGGCCCACAGCTATTCCCACCTGCACGGGCTTGCCGCCACCGGTCTGCGCTTTTTCACGGTTTACGGTCCGTGGGGCCGCCCCGACATGGCCCCGATCCTTTTCGCCCGGGCCATCAACGAGGGCCGGCCGCTCACGCTTTTCAACCACGGCAAAAATCTGCGCGATTTCACCTACGTGGACGATATTGTGGACGGGCTGGTGAAAGTCCTCCTCTATCCGCCGGCCGAACGCCCCACCCCGCCCGATCGCATTTTCAATCTCGGTCACAACCGCCCGGTTGAGACCCTGCTTTTCGTACGCATGCTCGAGCAACTGCTCGGTCGGACCGCCCAGATCGAGTTCACCGGACCGCAACCGGGCGACATGCTTGAAACCTGCGCCGACCTCACCCGCGTCCGCGCCGCCATCGGCTACACGCCGCGGGTGCCCTTGGAAGATGGCCTGCGCCGCTTCGTCGAGTGGTTCAAAACCTACCATTTCGCCTGACCGCCGCCACCGGCATGAAAACCATTCTGCTCCTAGTCGCCTCAAACATCTTCATGACGCTCGCCTGGTATGGGCACCTCAAGTTCAAGTTTCTCGAGGGCAAATCCCTGGCCGCCATCATCCTCGTCTCGTGGGGCATCGCGTTTTTCGAGTATTGCCTGATGGTGCCGGCCAACCGCGCGGGCTATTTCAACGGCGGCTTTAGCGGTTACCAGCTGAAGATCCTCCAGGAGTGCATCACTCTCGGGGTGTTCGTGGTGTTCGCCTGGCTGGTGCTGAAGGAACGGCTTGCCTGGAACTACGCAGTGAGTTTCAGCCTGATTTTGCTGGCCGTCTACTTCGCGACCGCCTTCAAACCCGGCGGCACCCCGCCCTGAGTGCCTGCCCGCTTCAAACCCGAACCCTGTTTCTGTGATCTATCTCGACCACAATGCCACCACGCCGCTGCGACCCGAGGTGTTCGACGCGATGCGTCCGTTTCTGACGGAGCGCTGGGGCAACCCGAGTAGCAGCTACGCTTGAGATTTCCGGTTTCCTGCTAGGAAATTGACCCCGCCTGCCGTGGTTTAGAACGTCACGCCAATGTGCCGCTTTCGATGTTTTCGCAGCGACTCCATCGCCGGGCGCAGTTTTGACTGTGGGTCGAATTGTAGGTGCCGCCCCGCAAGACTCCGCAACTGCAGAGCCTCCGGCCCCGCTTCCATGAACCTTCGGGGATTCACAAGCACGCGCAATTCATCGTCTGCTGACCACAACCTTTGATCGAACATCCAATGCGCGTTTTTTGACAGCGCGAGGCCGTTGGTAACGTCGTCATTTTGTGTTTCTGCCCAGCATTCGATATGCGCAGCGTCAACGATGCTGGCTCCCGTCACGGTAAAACAACGGTAACCAGTCAACGCGCAGGTATGCCGGTAGTCGTCAACGACTCGGACCTGAAACTTAGCGCTGCGCCCCTTGCGTTTGGCGGCTTCCAAAGCGGTGGCCAGCATGCGTTCGGCACCTGTGCGACCCGCAGACGGTCCTTTTATGCCAAGGGTCTCGAACAAGGCCACGCGCTCGATTGGCTCGAAGTAGCGTGAAATCAGGACCATTCTCGCCTTCAGTCGAAAATCAGCTTCGGCCAGCAAGGCATGGAATGCGGGGTCAAGCTCGCACACCGCGGTGTCTTCCGGACTCGTTGCGGACCGCATATCCGCGGAAAACGCTTTCCAGAATCCCTGGCTGCGCAGATGGAAAAAAGGCAGCCGCAGCTCAAGTCGTGTTGGCCATCGTTCCGCGACCAACGTGCCAAAAATGCGGAAACGAAGCCCAAGCCCGGGTGTGCGTGTGAAAGTCCGGGAAGATAATTCGCCAGCCTCGGCTAAGTCGATGAGACACAAGAGGAGCAGAGGTTTGTGGGGTGCGTTGCCTGCAGTGTTTCCCCGGCCGATGGCGGGGCGCAGCGCGGTAAGTTTTCCGAGCCAGAGAATTGAGGATTGGTCGCTGGGGCTCACAAGGATCAGTCTTTGAACTCTCTATCCCCTCGGTAGCACAAATTGCAGCCCATGACTAAGCTTCAGTTGGAAGAAAAAACGTCGCCAGCGCGACCGTTGAAAGCAACAGCAAGTGTGCCAGGCATTGGTGAAGACATTAACTGGCTGCAGGCGAACCTCGCCGGAGTCACCATGGTAAATCCATCGCTCCGCGCTTGCGTCGCCCCGCGAACGTTTCAGCGTCGGATCCCAGCAGACAATCCAACCTTAAAGCCCACCACGCCATGTCCAAAGTCATCCCCGTCAAAACCACTGCCCCTGTCGGCCCCGCCGCCCTCGCCCGTGACAAGAACATCGAACTCGCGCTCTCCTCCATCACGAAGCAGTTCGGCGAGGGCTCGATCATGCGTCTCGGCAGCAACACCAGGATGAAGGTCGAGACCCTCAGCACCGGTTCGCTCGCGGTGGACCTGGCGCTCGGCGTCGGCGGCCTGCCCAAGGGCCGCACCATCGAGATCTACGGCCCGGAATCCTCCGGCAAGACCACCTTCTGTTTGAGCGTGATCGCCGAGGCTCAGAAGCAGGGCGGCCTCGCCGCCTTCATCGACGTGGAACATGCCCTGGATCCGAAATACGCCCGCGTGGTCGGCGTGAACCTGGATGACCTGCTGGTCTCCCAACCCGACTCCGGTGAGGACGCGCTCAACATTATGGAAACGCTCATCCGTTCCAACTCGATCGCCGTGATCGTGCTGGACTCGGTCGCCGCGCTCACGACCAGGGCCGAACTGGACGGCCAGATGGGCGACGCCACCGTCGGCGCCCAGGCCCGCCTGATGAGCCAGGCCATGCGCCGGCTGACGGCGGTTGTCAGCAAAACCCAGTGCGTGTGCATTTTTACCAACCAGATTCGCGAGAAGATCGGGGTGATGTTCGGCAGCCCTGAGACTACCTCCGGCGGCCGCGCCCTGAAATTCTTCGCCTCCATCCGCATCGACATCCGCCGCAAGGACCAGATCAAGACTCCCGAGGGCCGGGTCGTGGGCAACCGCACCAAGATCAAGGTGGTGAAGAACAAGGTCGCCCCGCCGTTCACCGAGTGCGAATTCGACATCATGTATGACGAGGGCATCTCGAAGATCGGCTCGATCCTCGACCTCGGACTCGAGCACAAGATTTTAGAGAAGAAGGGCGCGTGGATCGCCTACGAGGGCAATCTCGTCGGGCAGGGTCGCGAGGCGGCGAAGCAAGCCCTCAAGGACAAGCCCGAACTCGCCGATAAAATCTCCCAGGCCATCCTTGAAAAGGTCAGCGTGAAAGGCGGCGAGGCTGTGACCGGCGAGCGCGTGGAGTAAGCCAAGCTCCTTTGTCTTTAGCCCCGGCTGCAGCAGGACCTAGCGGCCCGGCGGCGGATGCTGAAATTGCCACCGGGCCACCGGGTCGCCTTTGCGGGGTTGCCGGGAATCGTGCCGCCTGATTGCGTGCGAACCTGCCCATGCCGTCAGCCGCCCAATCCTCCCAAGATACGCCGGTTCTTTCCACCCGTGAACCGGTGTTTCATGTCCGCGGGTTGACCAAGACTTACGGCGCGGGCGAGGCCGCGGTGCATGCCCTGGAAGCCGTGGACCTAGATTGCCACACGGGTGAATTTGTTGTCGTGCTCGGTGCCTCGGGCAGCGGCAAATCCACCCTGCTCAACCTGCTGGGTGGTCTCGACTCTCCCACCAGCGGCACGCTGTGCTACCGCAATCAGGATCTCGGCGCCGCGGATGAGACCGCCCTCACGCTCTACCGGCGCAACTGCGTCGGCTTCGTTTTCCAGTTCTATAATCTCATTCCCAGTCTCACCGCCCGAGAAAATGTCGCATTGATCACGGAAATCGCGCCCGATCCGATGTTGCCGGAGGAGGCGCTGCATCTTGTCGGCCTCAGCGCACGCATGGACCATTTCCCCTCACAGCTCTCGGGCGGGGAACAGCAGCGCGTGGCCATCGCCCGCGCCATTGTCAAACGCCCCGCGGTGCTGCTGTGCGACGAACCCACCGGCGCCCTTGATGTGCGCACCGGCATCGTGGTGCTGGAGGCCATCGAGCGCATCAACCGTGATCTCGGCACCCTCACTCTCGTCATCACCCACAATGCCGTGGTGGCTGAGATGGCCGACCGGGTGCTTACCCTCTCCGACGGCCACATCATCCATGAACGCAGCAATCCACAGCGTGCGCGGGCCGCCAATCTCGCCTGGTAGTGGTCCCCGTGTGCCATGAGCCTCCTTGATCGCAAACTGCTGCGCGATCTGTTCGCGTTGAAATCACAGGCGCTCGCCGTCGCCCTCGTCATGGCCTGCGGCCTCGCGATGATGATCATGACGCGCAGTCTCATCCTCTCACTGGAGAACACCCGCGACAACTACTACCGCGAGCAGCGCTTTGCCCAGGTCTTCACCCGCCTGAAACGCGCGCCCCAAGCTGTGGCTGACCAGCTTGCGGCCATTCCCGGCGTGGCGGTCGTGCAGACCGGCATCGCGCTGCAAGCCACGCTGGACCTCCCCGGCATGGCCGAACCTGCCACGGGGCTCATTCTTTCCCTGCCTGAGCGTGGCGAACTCACGCTCAACCGGCTCTACCTGCGGGCGGGTCGCATGCTCGCGGGCCGCGCCCCGGCGGGTGAAATTCTCGCAGGCGAAGCCTTCTCGGAAGCCAACAACCTCAAGCCGGGCTCTGTAATTTCCGCCGTGCTTTACGGGCGCCGGCAGACTTTCCGCATCGCGGGCATCGTGCTTTCCCCGGAGTTTGTCTTCGAGGCGCCGCCCGGGGCGGCGCTGCCGAACAACAAGACCTACGGTGTGTTCTGGATGCCCTACAAGGAACTCGCTACCGCCAGTAATCTCGATGGCGCGTTTAACAGTGTGTCGCTTACCCTCACCCCGGGTGTGGCGGAGGCCACCGTCATCGCGGCGGTGGACCGGGTGTTACAGCCTTACGGCGGCCGGGGGGCCTACGGCCGTGAATCCCATCCTTCGCACACACGCATGCGCGATGAAATCAACATCCTCCAGAGTCTGTCCATCGGCTTCCCACTCGTGTTCCTCAGTGTGGCCGCTTTCATGACCAACGCGGTGATGAGCCGGCAGATCACCCTGCAGCGCGAACAGATTGCCATGCTCAAAGCCTGTGGTTTTTCCAACCGGCAGCTTGGCTGGCATTATCTGAAGTTCGCGTTTGCCATCGTGGCTGTTGGCATCGGGCTGGGGGTACTGGGCGGAATCATACTCGGGCACCAGCTCGTTGGGATGTATCATCTTTTCTTTCGGTTTCCGGCGTTGGATTTTCAACTGGCGCAAGGCGTCCTCGTCGCCGCCGCGTTCGTAAGCGCGCTCGCCGCGGTTACCGGTGTCTGGGGCGCGGTGCGGCGCGCCGTGCAACTGCCACCCGCCGAAGCCATGCGGCCGGAGCCGCCCGCGAATTTCCGCCCCGCACTTATTGAGCGGTTTGGCTTCGGGCGGGTGTTTACCGTTTCGTTCCGCATGGCGCTGCGCCACATCGAGCGCCAGCCGGCACGGGCGGTGCTCACCAGTATCGCGCTTGCTTTCGCCACGGGAATTCTCGTCGTGCCCAGTTCCTTCCGTGACGGGATCAACCACGTGTTGGATTATCAGTGGGACCTCATCCAGAGGCAGACTGTGTTTGTCTCGCTCATCGAGCCGGGACCGGCACGGATGCTGGCGGATTTTCGCGCGCTGCCCGGGGTCGTGCTGGCCGAGCCCATGCGCGGGGCGCCCGTGGAACTGGCCGCCGGCAATTTCACCCGGCGGCTCAGCCTGATCGGTCTGCCCGCACGGGCTACCTTGAACCGCATTATCGGCCCTGATGGGCGCCAGCTTACCCTGCCCGTGCACGGTCTCGTGCTTTCGACCAAGCTGGCCGAAGTGCTGCACGTGCGGCCAGGCGACCTGTTGCAGGTGCATGTGCTGGACGGCAAGCGTCCTGTGCTCACGCTGCCGGTAGCCGCGCTGTCGGAGGATTTCGCCGGTACCGCGTCATTCATAGAACTCGGAGCGCTCAATCGGTTGCTCGGCGAAGGGGACCGCATCTCGGGGGCCTACCTCACGGTGCGTGCCGGCGCGTGGACGGAATTCCTGTTCGCCACGAAGCAGATGCCGCGTATCGCCAGCGTGGTGATCAAGGCGGCGATCCGGGAGGGTTTCAGAAAAACCACGGCTGAAAGCATCGGGCTGATCCAGAAACTTTATCTCACCTTCGCGACCGTGGTCGCGTTCGGCATCGTCTACAACAGCGCGCGCATCTCGCTCTCCGAGAGGCAGCGCGAACTGGCGACCCTGCGTGTCGTCGGTTTTACGCAAGGCGAGGTCGGCGCAGTATTGATCGGCGAGCTCGTGCTGCTCACCCTGCTCGCCCTGCCCTTCGGCCTGCTCATCGGTTCGGGCCTTGCTGGCGCCATCATTAAGTCTGTGAACACCGAATTCGTCCGTCTCCCGCTCATCCTCACACCGGCGAATTATGCCTTCGCGGTGCTGGTCGTCACGCTCGCCTCCATCCTTTCCGCCTATCTTGCCTGCCGCCGGCTCAACCGGCTTGATCTCGTCGGTGTGTTGAAAGCCCATGACTGATTTCCCCATGAATCCTTCCCCTTCCGTCCCCCGCCCCACCCTGCAGAATGGCGCCCGTGCGCGCCGGTGGTCGCGCCGTCTGCCGTGGATCGGCGGCGGGCTGCTTGCGCTCCTGATTGTGGTCGGTCTCTGGCCAAAACCGCTGCCTGTCGAAATTGCAGTGGTCGCACGTGGTGACCTCGTCGTCACGGTCGATGAAGAAGGTATGACGCGCGTAAAGAACCACTACGTCATCTCCAGTCCCGTCGCCGGGCAGTTGCGGCGCATTGACTGGAAGCCGGGTGCAATCGTCGAGGCTGGGCAGACGATGCTGGCCACGCTTGAAACCAAGGGCGCCGATCTGCTTGACGCGCGCAGTGAAGCGCAGGCCCGGGCGCAGGTGCAGGCAGCCTCAGCACGCTGCGAGCTGGCGGCCGCCCAGCGCGAAAGTGCGCACGCCGCGGCTGATCTGGCCGCACATGACCGCGACCGTCTGCAAACGCTCCGTGCCGCCGGTTCGATTTCAAAACAGGAAATTGAGGCCGGCGAAACCCGCGCGATCACCACGGCGCAGGAGGCGCGCGCCAGCACCTTTGCACTGCAGGTGGCGGAGTTTGAGCTCGCGCAGACCGAGGCAATGCTTCTCCGCGGACTGCCCGCCGGAGCCGCTGCACGCGGAGAACCCCTCGTCATCACTTCGCCCGTAAGCGGCCAAGTGCTGCGGGTGTTTCAGGAAAGCGAACGTATTGTGCCGGCCGGTTTCCCGCTGCTGGAAGTCGGTGATCCCGCCGATCTCGAGGCGCACATCGAGGTGCTTTCACGTGACGGGGTGACAATCCGGCCTGGGGCGCGCGTGCAACTGGAGCAATGGGGTGGCGGCGCGCCGTTGGCGGCATGCGTGCGGTTGGTGGAGCCAGCGGCTTTCACTAAAATCTCCGCCCTCGGCGTCGAAGAGCAACGGGTGTATGTCATCGTCGATCTGATTGATGCCCTTGAAAAGCGCCCCACGCTTGGCGACGCCTATCGGGTGGAAGCACGTATCGCAACCTGGGAAGGCAGGCACATCCTCAAAGTGCCAGCCGGTGCTCTTTTTCAGCGTGGTGACGGATGGCAGACTTATGTGCTCGATGGCGGCACAGCGCGGAGACGCAGTGTCAAAACCGGTCACGGCAACGGACTGGAAACCGAGGTGCTTGAGGGGTTGCGCGAAGGCGACTGCGTAATAGTCTATCCTGGCGATAAGGTAGCGGATGGGGTGCGTGTGCGAGCGATCAGCGTGGCCGACCAGTAACCGCGCCGAGCGGTCTGGCCCGGCTGGCGGCGGCGCCCAGGGATTTTACTTTGCCTTCGCGCCGCGGGCGGGTTGCCTGCCGTGAATGGCGCATTTTAACGACACCATCGCCGCCTTGGCGACCCCGAACGGCACGTCCGCGCTGGCCGTCCTGCGCATCAGCGGGCCCGATACAGCCCGGTTGGCGCGTGATTTGTGCGGCGTAATACCCCCGCCCCGCTGTGTCCAGCGCGCGGATTACTGTGACCGCGAGGGCGTGATACTGGATGATGTGCTCGCAACCTATTTTCAAGGGCCAGCTTCCTACACCGGCGAGGATATCCTCGAAATCTCCTGCCACGGAAATCCATTCATTGCGCAACGGATTCTGGAAGACCTGCTGGCCCGGGGTTGCCGACCTGCACTACCCGGCGAGTTCACCCAGCGCGCATATCTGCATGGCCGGATGGATTTGAGCCAGGCCGAAGCCGTCATGGATATTATCAATGCGCGGAGTGTGCGTGCACTGACCGCAGCCAACCAGCAGTTGCGAGGCGCGCTTGGCCGGCACTTGGACGAACTGGTGGACGGGCTCCTTGGGGTTCTGGCACGAATTGAGGCATATATTGATTTTCCCGAAGAGGACCTGCCACCGGAAGATCGGGAGCTAATGTTGCGCGAACTCACGCGACTGGCCGTCAATACCGGTCGACTGCTTGCAACTCACCACTATGGAAACGTATTGCGCGATGGAATGAAAACCGTGATTCTTGGTTTGCCAAATGTAGGTAAAAGTATGTTGCTCAATCGTTTATTAGGTCATGAACGCGCATTGGTTAGTGATGAACCCGGCACCACTCGCGACTATTTGGAAGCTCAGATTATCATCGGACCTCATAGCCTTCGCCTGATTGATACTGCAGGAATCAACCCC
>CAJBES010000341.1 GCA_903952145.1 uncultured Opitutaceae bacterium
AGCATCCCTCCAAACATTGCTGTCAACGAAAGTTTCAACCTTAGAGGGCAAATCCAAGCAAACAAAACTACATATACATTCAAACTTTTAATGAAAAGCAGTTCTGGCAACCTAATGCTCGATGAACTTGTCAGGCCAGCCGATGCGTTCCACGGCCGCAGGGCAGTTGGCCTCCTGCAGGGCCTCGAGCACTGCGCTACCGAAGCCGCCGGTGACGACGTGGTCCTCCATCGTGACGATCAGCCGGTTGCCGGTGGCGTGGCTCAGCAGCAAAGCGCGGTCGAGCGGCTTGACGAAGCGGGCGTTGACCACCCCGACGGAAAGGTGCTCCTCCGCGGCGAGGCGGGCGGCGAGTTTGAGCGCATCCTGCACCATGTTGCCGAGCGCCCAGATCATGATGTGGGATCCTTCGCGCAACATCTCCGCCTGGCCGATGGGCAGCACGACGGGCTGGGCCTTGAGTTTCACCCCGACACCCGCGCCGCGCGGATAGCGGATGAAGGCCGGTCCGGGGTGTTGCAGGCCGGTCTGCAGCATGTCCACGAGTTCGTCCTCATCCTTCGGCTGCATGACCACCGCATTGGGGACGCAGCGCAGGTAGGCGAGGTCGAAGAGCCCGTGGTGGGTGGGGCCGTCGTTGGGCGAGAGGCCGGCGCGGTCCAGACAGAACGTGACCGGCAGGTTTTGCAGGCAAACGTCGTGAATGATGGGGTCGTAGGCGCGCTGCAGGAAGGTGGAATAGACGGCGACGACCGGCCTGATGCCCTTGGTGGCGAGACCGGCGGCGAAAATGACCGCATGTTCCTCGGCGATGCCCACGTCAAAAAACTGTGCCGGCAGTGCTTTCGCCAGATAGGAAAGTCCGGTGCCGCCCGGCATGGCCCCGGTGATGCCGACCACATTGCGGTTGGCTTGGGCGCAACGGACGAGGGCCTGCCCAAACACATCCTGGTAATTGGGCGGGGTGCCGGGGGCGGACTGGTGGCTCTCGCCGGTGTCGGGATCGAAGGGGCTGGCGCCGTGAAACTTCTCGGGTGAGTTAAGCGCGGCGTGGAGACCCTTGCCCTTCTTGGTCAGCACGTGGATGAGCACGGGCACATCGCAGTGCTTGGCAAACTCAAGATTCTTGGCGAGGGCGTCAAAGTCGTGCCCATCCACCGGGCCCAGGTAGCGCAGGCCGAATTTTTCGAAAAGGGAGGAGCCGACAATGAAGTCCTTGGTCTCGCGTTTCCATTTCTGGTAGACGCGGTTCATCTCTGCGCCCGTGGGGAAGCTCTTGAAAAACGCCTCCACGTCATGGTGCAGTTTGTTGTAGGTGCGGTTGGTGCTCAGGCGGTTAAGGTAACCGGCCATGGCGCCGACGTTTTTGGCGATGGACCACTCGTTGTCATTGAGAATGACTATGAGGCGCGTGGTCGAGCTGACGATATTGTTGAGCGCCTCGAGGGTGATACCGCAGGTGAAGGCGGCGTCGCCGCAGACGGCGATCACATGTTCCTGGGAGCCGCGCAGGTCACGGGCCGTGGCCATGCCGAGGGCGGCGGAGAGCGCGGTGCCGGCATGCCCGGCGCCGAAGGCGTCGTGCGGGCTTTCCCGGCGGTAGAGAAAGCCGCTGGCGCCCTCGCTCTGGCGCAGTTTTTGGAAAAATGCGCCCCCGCGGCCGGTGAGGAGCTTGTGCACATAACCCTGGTGGGCGACATCGAAGACCAGCTGGTCCTCCGGGGTGTTGAACGCGCGGTGCAGGGCCAGGGTGAGCTCAACCACGCCGAGGTTGGGGCCGATATGACCGCCATTGCGCGCGGTGACGGCGATGAGCTCGTGGCGGATTTCCTGGGCGAGCAGCGGGAGCTGGTCGGGCGCCAGGGCTTTGAGATCGGCGGGGCTGCGGATGCGGTCGAGCAGTGGGGACGGTGAAACAGGAGCGTTCATCAGCAGGGCGGTGGCGGCCGGCACTCAGACCCCGTGCTCGGTGTCAAACTTGGTGAAGCTGGCGCCGTCCTTAGCCTTCTTGATCTGTTCGATCTTGAGTTCGGCGTCTTTGAGCCGCGCTTCGCAGACCTTGAGCAACTTGCTGCCCTCCTCGAATTTGGCGAGCAGGTCGGCCAGCGGCACATCGCCTGACTCCATTGACTCGACAATGGACTCGAGCTTGGTGAGGGCGGCTTCGAAGGGGAGCTTGGGGTCTTTGACTTCCACACCGACAGGATGGGTGGCAGCCGGGCCATTTCAAACTATCTTTAGACTGGCGGCGGGAGGCGTTTTGCGTGGACTGGGGTCATGACTAGTGTCCTTTGGATCACGGCGTTGCTGATGGTCTTGCGGTTGGCGGGTGAACTCGTGCTGGCTGCGCTCAACCGCGCAGAGGTCCGCCGGAACGCCGCATCGCCTCCGCCCGCAGCGGCAATCATGGCTCCGGGCATTTACGCGAAGTCGGTGGCCTACACGCTGGAAAAATCCCAGTTTGGCATGGTGACCGAGATTTTTGACGCCCTGGTGCTGGCGATGGTGATTTTCGGCGGAGTGCTCCCGGTGCTCTATGAGCAGTTCGCCTACTGGGGCGGGCCCGGCAGGATCTGGGATGATGCCGTCTTCATCCTCACAACGGGCGTGCTGCTGTCGGTGCCGGGGCTGCCCTTCGACTGGTGGGCGCAGTTCCGGCTCGAGGCACGGTTTGGTTTCAACAAAAACACGCCCAAGCTGTGGTTAACCGACAAGGTCAAGGGCCTCCTGCTGGCACTTTTGATCGGCTATCCGCTCCTCTGGGTGCTGCTTTCCCTGGTAAACTGGGTCGG